>DAWERN010000001.1:0-284432 GCA_043390205.1 Candidatus Azoamicus soli
TTTATAATTCTTAATAATGTTACTAAAAATAAAATAATAAATCTACATAAAATATAAAATATGCTATAAATATTAAGTAATATATTTTATTTTTAAATGAGAAAACACAGTTATATTTAAATTTTCATCGAAATTTCCATCGTAGAGTTTAATAAACCCTAAAAAAGCTATCATGCTAGCATTATCTGTACAATATTTTTTTGGTAAAATATGTAAATATATACTAAATTCTTCGGCTAAATTCTTAAAAGCTAGTCTTAATTCTTTATTAGCTGAAACACCACCTGCGAGAATTATTCCTGTTATTTTTTCATCATAATATAATAGTTTTTTACATTTTGTAATAAAAATATTTATTACTGTAGCTTGAAAATTGTAAAGAAGATTCATGTCATTAACTTGATTTTTATTTCTTTTAATTTCTGATTTTAACCCACTAAAACTAAAATTAAAATCTTTAGATTGTCGTAATGATTTGACTAGATTTAATTTAATGTATTTAAACTTATATGAAATGCTGTTTTCTATGGATATACCATTTGCAGGATAAAAATTAAATAATCTCGCTATTTTATCAAATGTTTCTCCAATGCTATCATCTAATGTTTCTCCAATAAACATTATTTCTTGATATTGTAGAATTTTCAATAAAATTGTATGTGCTCCTGATATTAATAATGCTAAGCATGGAACTTTTAAATTAGAATTAAATAAGAAAATCATTAATATATGCGCTTCTAAATGGTTAACACCAATAGTCGGAATTTTTAAAAACAATCCTAAACTTTTAGCTACGCTAGAACCAATAAATAATGGCCCATGTAAACCAGGACCTTTTGTGTATGCTATCAAACTAATATTGGAAATGTTAATTTTTTTTTTTTTTAAGATAAATAAAATTATATTAAAAATTTTATTTAAATGATCTCTTGATGCTAATTCTGGAACGGTACCACCATATTTTGCATGAATCTTTTGAGTAAAAATATATTCATTTAAAATACCAGTTCTATTATTGAATATGCTAATTGATGTATCATCGCATGATGTTTCTATTCCTAATATTAACAGATCATTTATCATATAATCTTTGCAATATTTATTATTATTTTGTAAACTATTAAAAAAATTATAGTATAAGAAAAAAAATATGCCAAGTGTTATAGTAAAAGACAATGAATCAATCGATGTAGCTTTAAGAAAATTAAAAAGATCTGTAGAAAAAGCTGGATTACCAAAAGAATTGCGTAGAAGAGAATTTTATGAACCTCCATCTAAAATAAAAAAGAGAAGAATATCAACAGCAAAAAAAAGATTGCTAAAAAAGTTGTTTAGAGAAAAATTAATGTTAAAAAAAGGTAATAAGCATTTTAGATCAGTTACATATGTTTAATAATAATAATATAACGTTGTTATTGTCTAATATTAGATTATCTGATGTTATAGGGTTATTTTTAAATTTAGAAAAAAGAGAAAATAGAATTATTTCTCTTTGTCCTTTTCATAAAGAAAAAACCCCATCTTTTCTTATAAACGATAAAAAAAAATTTTATTATTGTTTTGGTTGTAAAAAATTTGGTGATGCGATAGCATTTCTAATCGATTATAAGAAATTTGACTTTAATGACGCAGTTAAATTTTTAAAAAATTTAGATAATTCAAATAATAAAAAAATAACATTATTGCCATTAGAGTCAAATAAAAAGAAATATATAACTTTATTAAAGAATATTTCTAATTTTTATGTAAATAATTTAATAAAAAATCTTAAAAAAAATAATGATCTTGATGAATTTTTAAATAAACGTGATATTTCTGAAAAAGAAGTGAATGAATTTCAAATAGGTTTTGCTCTAGATAAGTGGGGTAGTATCCTCAAAGAGTTTTCAGGAAACAGTGATAAAAAAGCATTAATGGAATTAGGGTTACTTATTAAAAATAAAAACAATGTTTATGATGTATTTAGAAATAGAATTATTTTTCCCATCAGGAACATTAATGGTGATATTGTGGGGTTTGGGGGAAGAATATTAAAAGATAATGTAAAACCTAAATATATTAATTCGTGTGAATCAACGATTTTTATAAAAAAACATGAATTATATGGTTTATATGAACTTCAAACATATAAAGAATATGATTCTATAATTATTGTAGAAGGTTATTTAGATGTAATATCTTTACATAAAAATGGAATAACGAATATTGTTAGTGCATTAGGAACTAGTTTTTCTAAAGAGCAATTTGCTTTATTGAAAAAAAAATATAAAAAAATAATATTTTGTTATGATGGAGATGTTCCTGGACAAATAGCTGCGTTTAAAATAGCAAGTAAATTAATATGTGAGATTACTTCTAATTTATATATAGGTTTTATTATATTACCTGATAATTATGATCCAGATTCAATAATTAGATCTGAAAAAAAAAAAATATTTTTAGAGTTATTAAATTCACCAATATTTATTTTAGATTTTATTTTTTTTTATTTAAGTAAAAATATTGATATTAATTTAGTTATTAACAAAATTAAATTATTTGAAGATATCACAAATGTCCTTGATAGTATTCCAGATAAAATATTAAAATCTATTTTGTCAAAATATTTTTATAAAAAGATCCTGGATGAAGATAATATTGATTCTAAAAAAAAAGTTAGTATGATTGAAAATAAAAAAGTTTTATCATTAGAAATGAAAGCATGTCTTTTTTTATTAAGAAATAGAGAATTGATAAAGTTAATTGATGAAACCACTATGTTTAATATTCAACGATTTAAATTAATTGATGATGTTCATACTTTTTTACAATTAATTAATATATTAAAAGCTAATATTAATTCTACTATTCAAAATGAATTGAGAGATAAAATTAATTGTACGAATGGATTTATGGAGATAATTAACCATATGCCACATGAAATAATTAAAAGTGAATTTATCGAAATAATAAAAAAAATAGAATTTAATGAAATTTAGTATATAACGGTATGAATAAAACTAAAAAAATAACCACTGAAAAAAAAAAAAAAATAAACAAATATGTGAAACCAACTAACGTTTATGCATTTGATGAGAATAATTCACCTAAGCATAAAGATTCTGTTAAAATATATATGAAAGAAATGGGAAATATTGATTTACTTACCAGAAAAGGTGAAATTTTAATAGCTAAAAAAATAGAAGAAGGATTGAAAAATATAATAGCTACATTTGCACGATATCCAAAAATATTAAATATTATTATCAATGATTATAATAAAATTAAATGTGGATTTTTAAAATTTTCTGATATGATAACAGGATTTTACGAGAAAGAGGACTTCTATATACAAAAACGTATAAAAAAATTTAATTTAGACAATTATAATTTAGATATTTATTCTGACAATAAAAAAATAAGAAAAATATTTAATAAATTAAATTATTTAATAATGGAAACTCAATACTTAGAAATATTGCATGGCAGAAATCATATTATAACATTAAATATGTTTAATAAGCTAAGTTCAATATTAACAGCATTCAAATGGTCATTTATTTTATTAAATAAATTAACAAGTGTTATGAAAGAACTTTTAAATGAAATAAAAATACAAGAAAAAAATATAATGAGTATTTGTGTTAGTAAATTTGGTATATCGCGAAAAGACTTTGTAAAATTATTTTTAACAAGTGAAACTGATTTAAATTGGATAGATGAAGTTATACATACTGATTATAAAAATTTAATTAATTTTAATGACTATAAATATGAGATAATTTTAGCTCAACAAGAATTATTATCATTTGAAAAAAAAGCGTATTTAAAGATTGTAGAAATTAAAGAACTTAATAAAAGTATATCCATGGGAGAAATTCAAGCTAAGATGGCAAAAAAAGCGATAATTGAAGCAAATTTACGATTAGTCATATCAATAGCAAAAAAATACACAAATAGAGGTTTGCAATTTTTAGATTTAGTGCAAGAGGGGAACATTGGCTTAATGAAAGCCGTTGATAAATTTGAATATAGAAAGGGTTACAAATTTTCAACTTACGCCACTTGGTGGATTAGACAAGCTATCACTAGATCTATAGCAGATCAAGCTCGTACTATACGAGTACCTGTTCATATGATTGAGACAATAAACAAATTAAACAGGGTTACTCGACAATTGGTTCAAAAAAATTGTAAAGAAATAAAAACATATGATTTAGGTAAATATGTTGGCATGCCAGAACATAAAGTAATAAGAATAATGAAAGTAGCAAAAGATCCTGTATCTATGGAAACTCCAATAGGTGATGATGAAGATTCGTGCATTGGTGATTTTATAGAAGATACATCAATAGAAACGCCATTAGCTTCAGCTGAGAATGGTAATTTAAAGGAAGCAATTAATGAAATATTAGAAAAATTAACTCCGCGAGAATCTAAAGTATTAATGATGCGATTTGGAGTTGGCATGAATTCAGATCATACATTGGAAGAAATAGGCAAACAATTTGATGTAACTAGAGAAAGAATACGTCAAATAGAAGCGAAAGCGTTACGAAAGTTACGTCATCCAAGTATAATAAAAGTATTAAAAGATTTTCTAGGTTGAAAATAAAAAATTTTACACTATTGAAAATAAACAAAATACATAGCATAATACAAATAAAAAATATTTAAGGGCCTGTAGCTCAGTTGGTTAGAGCAGGAGACTCATAATCTCTTGGTCGCAGGTTCAAGTCCTGCTAGGCCCAAATATAAAATGATGAAAAATAAAAAAAGTGATTTAAGCATACAATGCGATTCAGAAGGTAGAATATTATCTTTAACGAATTACACATTTACAAATTTTACGGAAATTCACAATGAACTTAAAAATAAAAGAATATTTAATTTGTTACACCAAAATTATGTTTTACAGTTTATAAATGAGTTTACTTTATTTTTAACTAGTAAACAAAGCTTTTTTGAAAAAAAAGCTGTTATAACTTTAATAAATACTAATTTCTATACTATCTTAAGTCTTGAAAAAAGACATGATAAAATTTTTATAACCGTTAAAATAACATCAGCGTTTGATTTTCTTCCTAAAAATAAGCTAGCCGCATTTTTTTTTCTTACACGCTTTAAATTTGTTTTAGGAAGTTTAATTCCGTTTATTTTTGGAACGGTTTGGACGATTTATAAATATTATAAAATATCATATCAGTTTTTTATTCTTACTTTATTAGCGTTAATTTTTTTGCATATAGCAGCAAATACATTTAATGATTATTTTGACTGGATTAGTAAAAGAGATTTAAATAATATTGATTACGTGTTATCAAGTACTGGTGGTAGTAGAGCTATAGATTTTAAAATAATCTCGGAAAAACACATGTATATTTTATCATGGATTTGTATATTTATAGTATTCATCATAGGAATATATATGTTTCTCTTTGTTGGATATAAAATTTTAGTATTAGGGTTAATAGGATTTTTTGCTGTGTATTTTTATTCAGCTCCACCAATACATTTAGCTTCCAGGTATGGTGCTGGAGAATTAATGCATATATTTTGTTTAGGTCCTATTATAACATACGGTACAGTTTTAGTTTTATCAAATAACGCTGATATTATTGATTTTATAATAGGGTTTCCTTTTGGAATATTAATAACATGTTGTTTATTAATGAATGAATATCCAGATGCAAGGTCTGATAAAGTTAGTATGAAGATCAATTTAGTTGTTGTTTTAACAGATAAGTATTTACCAAGTTGTTTTACTTTATTACTTATACTGGCTTTTTCAGAATTACTTTTGCTAATTAAACTAGACCAATTACCACGTGTCTGTTATTTAATCTTGATTATTTTACCTTATGTATATATTACATTAAAAAATGTATTTTTAATTAAGGTGTCTAGAAATTTTGCTTCTGAAGCTTGTTTGAAAAGTTTAAACTTGTATATTTATACAAGTTTTTTATTAATTATCTCTATATTAGCAGCCATCATAATACGATAGATCCCTGATAGCTCAGCAGGTAGAGCAAGTGGCTGTTAACCACTGTGTCGGCGGTTCGAATCCGTCTCAGGGAGATTTAATAACTATGAGTTTTGATATATTACTTCACTTCTACTGATATACTATTTATGTAAACAAAAATTTTAAATTTTAATCATAAAAGCGGAGAGAGAGGGATTCGAACCCTCGGTGCATTTAAACGCACACACGTTTTCCAGACGTGCTCCTTAAACCACTCGGACACCTCTCCAAATGTTATATTTTTTTATGTCGCATATAATAAAGTTTAGCTTGTTTAACAAGACCTAATTTTATTATTTTTATAAAATTTATATTAGTATTATAAATAAAAAATGTTTTTTCTACACCTTCTCCTAATGATATTTTTCTAATTGTACAAGTTGAATTTAATCCATTATTTTTTATAGATATAACAAGCCCTTCAAAATTGTAATTTTTTTTTCTTATATTAGAATCCATAATTTTAAAATTAACACAAATTTTATCGCCAACTTTAAAGTTAAAGTTTTTATCTTTTAATTGTAATTGTTCTATTTTTTTTAATATTGTCATATATGTTATTTAAGTATTGCGCTAGTTAATTAAAAGATTTTTTAATCGTGATGATATTACAGCACCTTTACTAACCCAATAGTTAATTCTATTTATGTTTATATTCTTATTTTTTTTAATAGGATCAAAATAACCTAATTTTTCAATATATTTACCATGTATATAATTAAGTTTTTCAGAAATTATAATATTATAGAAAGGTTTTTTTTTACGCCCAATTCTTTTTAATTTAATACTTAACATAATGTTTTAATGGTTAACGATATCTCTTAAATTTTTTAAAAGACGTATTTTCATTTTTTTAAATGCAGGTTTAGCTTTAAAAATCATAGATTCTTTTGTAAAAGGATTTATACCAACTTTTTCATTTTGAGCTGATATATGTTTAAGAGACAATTTAAAAAAACCTGGCAATACAAATTTTTCAGGGCCATTTTCTTTCATATGATCATTAATTATATTTAATAATTCAATAAAAACTAAATCTATATTTTTTTTTGACAACCCTGTTTTTTTAGCTAAATGTTGAAATAATTTTTGTTTAGTAAGATAATTTTTATTTATTTGCATTATAATGTCTCGTATATTGTATTTTTATGGTTATAATATTATAAAATGCTATTTGCCGAAATAGCTCAATAAGGTAGAGCAACGCTTTCGTAAAGCGTAGGTTGGAGGTTCGATTCCTCTTTTCGGCTAATTTAAATTAGTTGATAAGATAATTTAAATGCCAATAGTGTTTCTTTTGCTATAAGTCTTGCGTTTTTTCCTCCCTCTTCGATTAGATCGTTAATATATTTTTCTTTTTTTTCATAGAGTTTGATTTTTCTTATTAACTTGTTATTTTGTTTTTCTATATTGTCAAATAATTGTGCTTTACATTCAACACATCCTATATTGGCACTTTTACATGCTGTGAATATATAGTTTTTTTCAGTAATAGATGTATAAATTTTATGTAAAGACCAAATAGTACAATTTTCAGGATTACCATACTGATGTCTATAAATTCTGTTTGGATCTGTAATATATTTATTAATTTTATTCTTTAAAATCTCTGATGAATCTGTTATCAATACAGTATTGTTTTTTGATTTAGACATCTTTTGGCCATCTGAACCTAAAACCTTTGTATGCTTATACAACAATGCTTGAGGTTCATTAAAAATTTTTTTTTTACCAATAGGATCAGAATTTATTTTTCTGGCTAATTCTCTTATAAATTCTATATGAGGAACTTGATCTTCACCAACAGGTACGTAATGTGCATTTAAAATTAAGACATCTGAGGCTTGTAAAACTGGATATCCTAAAAATCCGTATGAAGATGTATTATTTTTTTCATTTTTATAGCTAGGTATACGTTCTAATCTTGTCAAATTAACAAGCATTGATAGAAAAATATGTAATTCTAATGTTTCCGGTACATGTGATTGAATAAACATAACACATTTATCAGGATTTAATCCACTAGCTAGCCATTCTGTAATCATTATTTTTGTATTTTTTTTTAAATTATATATATTTTTAAAATTTGTCGTTAAAGCATGAATGTCAGCAATAAAAAAAAAACATTTATAATGTTTTTGTAATGATACCCAATTTTTAATGACAGCATTATAATTACCTATATGTATATTACCTGTAGGGCGCATTCCTGAAGCTATTATATCGTAGTTTTTTATTTCATTTTTAAACATAAGTTTAATTGTTTCAACTAATATTTTCTATTTCTTTATTATTAAATTTTATAACTTTATTAAGCAAATATTTTATAATATAAAGTAATTTCAATCTATTGTTTTTAACAGAAGAATTTTCACACAAAACAAAAACAGTTGCAAAAAATTTATCGATTTTTTTTTTAACAGTTAAATCAAATTTTATGTTTTCAAAATACATGTAGTTTTTAATTAAGATATTTGATATATTTATCAATTTAATTATTTTATTAAATAAAATTTTTTCATCAGTATTATTTAATAATTTTTTATTGATTTTTATCAAAAATGACATTTTATTTTTAATTGTAATACTTTCTATTCTTCTTATAAGAGAAAAAAAATCATATTTCAACTTATACTTGAAAAAACAATTTAATGATATAGATAATTCAAAAGCTTTATATAAATTTTCTTTATATATTATAAAATCAATATACTTACAATAAAAGTGAAATTTTAATCTATCTATAAAAAAAGAAAAAATTTTTGAACTAAATGATTTAGTAGAGCCAAATTGTTTTAATATTTGAATTATTAAATGATTTAGATTTATATTTATTTTCATGTATAAAATACATGTTATTATTTCTATTATTTTTTTTTTAAAATTATTAGGATCATTTTTACCTTTTGGATAATTTCCTGTTAAAAATAAAAATATAATCATATCCAGATTTTCAAGTATAATAATCACAGATGCATTTAAATTTGTTGGTATATAATCATTAAAAATTTTATTATATTCGTATAATATATAAATAACTTCAAATTTTTTATATGAATCAACAAATAGTAATCCAGTTAATTTAGGATTATCAAAAATAAATTTACTAAATAATTCTAATTGAAGCAATAAAATACATTTTCTTATATATGTAGATTCAATATATAATAACTTAGATAAATAATTCAATAAACTAAATAAACGTTTTATTTTATAATAAATATTATTTAAATTATTATTATTTGTAAAAATTGCAGATCTAAATTTACTTATATTTATGTTATTCAATAACAATTTATCTAATAAATATAATGCTTCTATATCTAAAAGCTTATTGCTTAAAGTGAGCATGTAAGCATGCGTTAACATTTTTTTTTTATATGAATTAATAACTATTAAAAAAAAATTAGTATTCAGGTGTTGTATTAATGGAATACAATCGTAAGATAGTAATGTTAAAAGTATTATTCTAAAAGGCAAATTAAAACATAAATGTTTAAAATTTATTACATTAATAACTGGATGTTCAAAAGAATTAGCTACATTTATTAATATTTTATCATCAAATAATATATTACAATTATATTTACAAGCGTAAAAGTGGATTTTTTTTTTTACAATGTTCAATCTTTCTATAGCATCACAAATAATGTTATTATTATAACGTAATAATTTATAATAATTCAAGGGTGTAACATTTAATCTTTTGGAATATAAAAAATTTGAATTAAACGTATAATTACATGAGGAGATTCCAAATAATTTATGTGACAAAACATCATTATTACACATTAATATATATGATTTAATTGGTCTAATAAAACTTTTTTTATTACTACCCCAACGCATGTTTGTAGTAAATTTTGCACTTTCGAAAATATTTGTAATTAAAGGCCTAATATCCAGATTATCTGCTATTTCAACTGTAAAAATAAAACTAATACGTTTTATTGTAATAAATGACTTAAACTCTACAATTGTTATATGTTTCTTTTTGAAATTATTTATTATTAAATTATTCAACGTCTGTAAAGTAGAAATAAGATTAGATGTAGGTAAATCTTCAGTTAATATTTCTAGTAAGTATATTTTTTTATTTTTCATTTTTAATTTTTCGAGCTATTCTATTTGCTAAACTTTTTATTCTAGATATGTATGTTTGTCTAATTAATCCATAACACATTTTTGAATCTATCAAATTAAAAATATGAGTTAATTTTAATAAATAATCATAAGCGATGCGCGGTAATTCTTTATCTATTAATCTAGATATAACGATTTCACGAGCATTAAATTCTTTTTCTAATTCTGGTATATTTATTTCTTCAAGAATATATTTTGTGTATTCTAATTCGTATGTTCTGAAAATATCTGCATATTTTAATTTAACGTTATCAGTAGTATCGAATATAATATCATCAATGCTATTTACATTTTGAATATGTAGTGTTAAACGTTCTAATCCATAAGCTATCTCAACCATAATTGGATCACAAGTAATACCTCCCATTTGTTGAAAATATGTTATTTGAGTTATTTCCATACCATTTAATCTTACTTCCCACCCAATTCCAGATGCGCCTAACGTAGGACTTGTCCAATTATCTTCAACAAATTTGATTTCATTTTTATTAATTTGTATTCCTATTTTTTTTAACGACAATAAATATAATTCTTGTATATTACCAATTGATGGCTTAATAATAACTTGATACTGGTAAAAAATACAACTTTTATTAGATGATATACTATATTTTAAATCGAATGGTCTTCTAGAAAATTGAGTATAAGCAGCTTTATATTCAATGCCATTTATTGCATTAATAAACGTACAAGGATGAAATGTAGCTGCTCCAACTTCTGAATCAACAGGTTGTAATATAATACATCCGTTTTTTTTCCAAAATACGTTCAATTTATCGATTACAGAAATAAATGATATATTTTTAGTCATTTCCAATACTCTTTATAATCTTTATTAATACTTTCAAATTTCACAAACTCAGCTAAAAAATCTAATTTAAATTCACCTGTAGGACCATTCCGTTGTTTTGATATTATTATATCAGCTTTGCCAACTTCTGGATTTATTTTGTTATAAATCTCATCTCTATATATAAATATTATTAAATCAGCATCTTGTTCTATAGCGCCAGATTCTCTTATATCAGACATGATCGGTTTTTTATCTAATCTTGATTCTAAACCTCTGTTTAGTTGTGATAAAGCTATTATAGGTATATCTAATTCTCTAGCTAAAGATTTCAACGAGCGTGATATTTCAGCTAATTCTTGTACTCTATTTTCACTTCCGCCTAGTATTTTTATTAATTGTATATAATCTATAATAATAGCTGCAAGATCTTTATTTGAACTAAAAACTTTTCTAGCTATACTTTTAATATTAAATAAATCTACCGGGCCAGCATCATAAATGAAAAATTTATGTTGTGATAATAATGTGACAGCATGTGTTAATCTAGGCCAATCGGTTTCATCTAACATCCCATTTCTTACTTTATTTAAACTAACACGTCCTATAGATGATAACATTCTCTCTATTACTTGAGTCCCAGTCATTTCCATGCTGAATATTAATATAGTTTTTTTTAAATCTATAACAACATGTTCTGCTATATTCATAGCGAAAGCTGTTTTACCCATAGATGGTCTACCAGCAATAATGATTAAATCTGACTTATTAAAACCTAATGTTAATCGATCAAGCTCTTCAAATCCAGATGATAATCCTATAATAGTGGCATTTAAATAATAAAGATCCTCTATTCGCTTCAATGTTTTAGTTAATATGTCGGAAGCTGTTATATAATCACCTTTATATTTATATCTTCTGGATATAGACATAATCTGTTCTTCAGAATAATCAATAATATCTTCTATCCTTTTATATTTATTACTTAATGCATAATCTATAATATCTTTGTTTATTGAAATTATAGAGCGTAAAATTGCTTTATCTTTTACTATATTTAAATAAACTATAATATTCTTAGAACTAGGAGTGCTTTTAATTATCGAATTTAAGTAATCAAACCCTCCAATCTTTTCTAAATTGTTATTTTTAATTAACAAATTAGATAATGTAACTATATCTACAGGCAAACAATCATCCATAACCAATCCAATATATTCGAATAATATTTGATGTGATTTTCTGTAAAAATCTGATTTTATTAATGTTCTTACAACTATTTCCCAGCAATTATTATCTAATATTACAGCCCCTAAAACAGCTTGTTCAGCTTCTAATGAAAAAATTAATATCTGTGATGTGGTTTTAGTTGTCATTGATTTTTATTAACATTACATATATATATGTTATTATATTGGTTTTTCTATTCTTAAATTCTATTTTATAGTTACCAGCTTTATTAAAACAAACATTATTATTTATTTTTTTTATATTTAAATTTAATTTTAATTTTTTAATTATTCTAAACAATTTTAATGAAGTTATAACGTTATAAGTTTCACTATTATTTTTTAATTTAACAGGAATAATAATTACAGTATTATTTAATCTGCTTTCAATAGTATTGGTAAATACTTTTTCGCTACAATTATTATTTTTTTTGACATTAATAATATTAAAATTTGATGCTATAACAGCTTTTGATAATGGAAAAAGATAATTTCTAGCGTAACCATTTTTAACAAAAACAACATGTCCTGAAACACCTAAGTTAGGTATATCTTTGAGTAATATGATTTTCATATTTAGCTCTGATGCTGATCACAATATGGCAATAACGCTAAAAATCGAGAAATTTTTATAGATTTAACTAAAAATCTTTGTTCCTTAGCAGTTAGCGCTGTAATTCTACGCGGTATTATTTTACCGCTTTCAGCAATATATGCTTTCAATGTAGTTATATCTTTATAATCAAACGTTTTTATTTTTTTTATTTTATCATTCATTTTTTTATTTCCTAATTAAAAATAGATAAATTATATATTATGATAGTTATATTTTTTTTAAAATTAAACTTCTAATAATAGCATCATTAAATTTAAACGATAATGTTAAAGTTTCTAATGTCTTTTTACTACATTCTATGTTAATAACAACGTAATGAGCTTTATATAATTTTTTAATTTGATAAGATAATTGTTTTTTCCCAAGATCATTCAATTTATGTACTTTACCATGATCGTTTTCAATTATACTTCTATATTTTTTTATTATATCTTGAATTCTTTCACTCTGATTAGGATGAACAAGAATAGTTATTTCATAATGTTTCATTAAAACTCCTAATTTTTTTTTAAATGAAAATATTATTAACATAAAAAATATTTTTTTTAGATTTTAAAATATCACAAGCGCTCATAATATTTTTACCTGGAAATTGTATTTTTTTGATTCTTAATATATATTTTGTTGTAGAAACATCTATCCCAACATTTGAAACTTTTATGATAGTTCCTGATATAGTGTCAATTTTATTAGTTTTAAAGATTACTACAGTTTCAATAATATTACATAAATTATTATTAATCTGTGTCATATGTTTTTTTATACCAAATGTAGCTCTTATATTTCTATTAATTGTTATTGCAGTTTGATTCCAGTTTATTCTAAAAAAATTTTTTTGTAATTTTTGTGAATATGTTGCTATTAAATCATTTTGTTTTATTAAAATAATTTTATTCTCGAAAATATTTTTTATAGTTTCTATTAAAGATTCAACTGCCAATATTTTTAATTTTTTGAATAAGGAAAGATAAGTAGTTTTTTCATTAATAATGCATCGTGATATTTTTAAAATATCACCAGTATCTATTTTATCATTTATTTTAATTATTGAAACACCAGTTTCAAGAGATCCATTCATTATAGCATATTCTATAGGACTTGGACCTCGCAATAAAGGTAATATTGATGGATGGACATTTATTATACCATATATAGGTATATTTAATATATGTTTTTCTATTTTTTCTCCATATTCTATCATTACAATAATAACAGGTTTATTTTTTTTTAAAAATAATTCACTTTCTTTATTATTTATAGAGTGAGTTTCATAAATATTTAAATTATATTTTTTACTTATGACTTTTACTGGATATGGGTGATATTTTAACCCGCGCCCGTAAATTCCATCATGTTTAGTTATTACACAATCTATTTTAATTTTCTTTTTACATAAGAGTTCTAACACAGCTCCTGCAAATTTATTTACTCCTAAAAAAAATATAGTCACGTAAAATTTTTTAAGATAATTTTTTTTTTCAAATTAGTTGTTCTATCATAGATAGTTAATCCATTTATATGATCAATTTCGTGTTGTGCACAAATGCTTAACATATTACTAGCTTTTAAAAAATGAATTAAACCTGTAATATCAACAAATTTAATATATATATCTTTATCTCTTTTAATCTTTACAAAAAGATTTGGAAACGATAAACATCCTTCATCACTTATAAAACTTCCTCTATGAAATAAAATTTCTGGATTAATAAGAACAAATGGTTGTATAATATAATTATTAGACATATTGATAATAATTATTCTTTTATCAATCCGCACTTGTGTTGCAGCTATCCCAAGGGCATCGTAATAAAACATAGTTTCAATTAAATCAGTTATTATTAATAAAAGTTCTTTATCAATAGTGTAAATTTTATTTGCTTTTTTATTCAACATTGCATCAGGAAATTTTAATACAGTTAATACAGACATTTTTTTTTAATTATTATATTATTGAAATAATTATAAGATATTATTATAAAAAAAGTAAAGATTATTATAATGATTTATTTAATTTATTGATGGTGGAATATGACTTTTATTGTTACGGAAAAATGCATTTTATGTAAATATACAGATTGTGTTGAAGTTTGTCCTGTAGATTGTTTTCATGAAGGACCTAAATCTCTTGTAATTAATCCAGAGGAATGTATAGATTGTGGCCTATGTGAACCTGAGTGTCCTGTAGAAGCAATATTATCAGAAGATGATATTGAAAATAAAGAATTGTTAGACCTGAATAAAAAATTATCAAAAATTTGGCCTGTCATAACAAAAAAAAAAGAACCATTAAAGGATGCTGAAAAATGGAAGAATGTAAAAGATAAAATTAAATATTTAGAAGAATAAAATGAAAAAAAATATCCATCCAAAAGTTTTTAATGTAAATATAAATTGTAACTGCGGAAATCACTTTGATTTAAATTTAACTGTTGAAATAAAGAATTTAAATATAGAAGTGTGTAATAAATGCCATCCATTTTATACTGGCAAACAAAAAATTATAGATGTAGCTAAACGCGTTGATAAGTTCTATAAGAAATTTAGTAAATTACAATAATATAACAAAAAAAATATTTTAATGAAAAAATATAATGCTGACAGTATAAAAATTTATAAAGGACTTCATGCTGTACGAAAAAGACCTGGTATGTACATAGGAAATGTTGACGATGGCAGTGGTTTGCATAAATTAATTTTTGAAACATTAGATAATTCAGTAGATGAAAGTTTTGCAGGATATTGTACAATAATAATAATTGTACTATATTCTAAAAATATTATATCTGTCAGAGATAATGGGCGTGGTATGCCAACTGATTTATATAAAAATAATAGACCAGCCGCAGAAATAATAATGACAGTATTACATTCTGGAGCAAAATTTGATGATAATAGTTATAAAATATCTGGTGGGTTACATGGAGTTGGGATATCAGTTGTTAATGCGCTATCTCAAAAATTATTACTTCAAATTTTTAGATCAGGCTTTTTATATGAACAATTCTATAGTAGAGGAAAAATTATATCTAAATTTAACGTTAAAGGTCATTCCGATAATAGAGGTACAAAGATAAGTTTTTTGCCAGACAAAAATATTTTTAAACGTAATAATATATTTAATTGTAATATTGTTTTAAATAAACTTGAAGAATTATCTTATTTAAATTCAAATTTAACATTAAAAATATTTGATAAAAAGAAAACTATAAAATATATGAAGTTCCATAATAAAAATGGATTAACTGATTTTATTATAAAATTAACAAAAAAAAAAAAAGTTTTACATACAATCCCGTTAAATTTTATGGCCAAAAAATGTAATATTAAAGTTAATTTAATATTACAATGGACTAATTCAGCGCATGAAACAATTTTATGTTATACAAATAATATTTATCAAAAAGATGGTGGATCACATCTTGGTGGTATTAAATCTGCTTTAACTAAAATATTTAAAACTTATATCGAACATTCCATTTTTAAAAAATATAATACTTTCATTCAAGGGATTGATATAAGAGAAGGTTTGGTTGCCGTATTAGCTTTATACATGACTAATCCTAAATTTTCATCACAAACAAAAGATCAGCTTATTGCATTAGAAGCTAAAAGTTTTATAGAAACAACAATTCTTATACAAATGAAGAAATTTTTACAGGCTAATCCAAGTGCAGCAAAAATATTAATAAATAAAATAATCGTTACTGCAAAATTAAGAGATAAATTAAAAAAAGTAAGAGAATTAGATAAAAAAAAAATAACTGATACATATGTATCAGAAAAACTGGCTGATTGTCAACATACAGCCACATTAAATTCTGAGATTTTTTTAGTCGAAGGCGATTCAGCAGGTGGATCTGCAAAACAAGCTCGTGATAGAAGAACTCAAGCAATATTATCTTTGCGTGGAAAAATTTTAAATGTTGAAAAAGCTGATATTAATAAAATGTTAACAAACACAGAAATTATATCTGTCATAAAATCATTAAATTGCGGATTTAGTTCAGATGAGTACAATGAGACTAATTTACGCTATAAAAAGATAATTTTTATGACTGATGCTGATATAGATGGTGCTCACATAAGAACATTATTAATGACTTTTTTTTATAGACAAATACCTCAAATAATAAATGATGGGTACATATTTATAACAAGACCTCCATTATATTTAATTACACAGCATAAAAAATCTTTTTATATAAAAGATAAAGGGGTATTTCATGATTTTTTATTTGAAAAAATAAGTGATGATTTTTCGATGATTGTTAAAATGAAAACTTATATTCTAAAAAGAATATTAAAGTTTTATAAAGAAACAACAATATTAATAGACATAAAATTAAATAATTTTCCTACGTTTTTTTTACGTAAACTTATTTATTTTGATAAATGTATAAAACATTATCGTGATAAAAATAAATATATTAATGATCTTAATTTATATTTTAATAATCTTATAGCCGATGAAAAATGTAAGATAATAAGGTTAATTAATAATAACATAAGTGTAACTGTCAGTAAATATAATATTGATAAAAAATATACAATTGATTTAGATTTTTTTATATCGTCAAAATATATAATTTTTTTAAAATTAAATAAATTATTAAAATTTTTATATAGTAAAAATAAAACACTTAATTATAAAAATATATCTTATAATTTTTATATGTTTGATATATTAATTACCGCTATAAAAAACAAAATATTAACAGAATGTAAGATTCAACGATATAAAGGTCTTGGAGAAATGAGCCCTCTTCAACTTTGGACTACAACAATGAACCCTAAAACTAGAAATTTGCAAAAATTAACAATAAAAAATTTAAAATCTGCGAATAAAATTTTCTCAGATTTAATGGGTAATAATGTTGAAAACAGAAAAAAAATAATTAACCAATATTCAAATTTATTTTTAGACTTAGATATATAACATAACTTTTATTAAAAAGCCACAATTATATATTATAATTTAAATTATAAAATTATCATATTTTTTAACATGTATATATATACTATAAAGAGGTATAATGATTATTAAATATTTTTTATATATAATATGTTAAACATTAAAACATATTACACACCATATGTTATGACAATACTTAGTATTTTACGTTTTTTTTCAAAAATAGAGGTTTTTTGTTTAAATATTATTTTATTCATATTTATTTTAATGTGTGGTACAATAGCGCAAAAATACATAGGTATACAAGCAGCTCAAGAAAAATTTTTTTCGTCAACGGTTATTTGGATTTTTAATGTTATCCCTGTTCCTGGTGGAAAAATTAGTTTATTTTTTATGTTTTTGAGTTTAAGTTGTAAATTCATTGATGATAAATATACAATAAATAAACTTGGTACTGTATTAATACATATTGGCGTTTTATGCTTCATTTTTGGTGCTTTTTTAATGTCAAATATATCATTGGAAGGCACAATAATACTAAAAGAAGGAACTACCACTAATAGTTTTATTAATAAAAACGACTATGATATAGTTATATGTGATGCGACTACAAATAAGTTAATAAATATAATACATAATAATAAAATTTCTGTAAAAATGCCGATAAAGTTTGATTTTATTACAATTACAATTGAAAAATTTTATAAAAACAGTGATTTAGAACTTAATTATTATTCCGAAAATTATTTTAATATCAAAAATGCTGTATCTTTTCCTGAAAGTGATTATGATAAACCTAGTATTTTAATTTGCATCAAAAAAAATGGTTATAAAAATTATATTTATTTGATTGAAGAATTTGAATATAAATTTAATTATGAAAATGAAATAATAATAAAATTTAGTAAATCTAAGAATATTCTTCCATTTGATATCTCATTGTTAAAATTCGAAAAGCATGTATACTTACAAACTTCAATGGCAAAATCTTATAATTCTTCTATTTTTATAAACTCAAATAACATAAAATGGAAAGCTGATATCAAAATGAATAAACCGTTTCGCCTGCATAGTTATACATTTTATCAGACATCTTTTATAGAAAAAGATGCATTTAAAGCTACTGTTCTAACAGTAGTGAAAAATTACGCTAATAATATTTTTTATTTAGCCAGTGTTTTTATATTTCTAGGGTTAACATATCATATAATTAGATTTTTTATGAAATTTAAAAATGAATAAAATTTATTATTATTTATTAATAGTTATATTAATTTTATTTTTGTATTTTTGGGATACTGAAAATAAATATAAAAATTTTGCAGAAATGCCCATATTAAGTGATGGCAGAGTAAAACCGTTAGAAAGTTTTGCTAAATCAAATTTTAATACATTATTTTACAAAAAAAAAAATAAGTACTATTCATATTATATAGCAGAAATAATTTTTTCTTTTGACGCTTTTTCAAAAAAAAAAATATTTAAAATTACAGATGAAAGCATCTTAATAAACATGGATATGCAAAAAACAAAAACAAATTTATATTCATTCATAGAAATATTTTCAGGTATATTTAAAAATATTGAAATTATTAATATAATTAGTAAATCGGATTTTACATTATTAAATGCTTCTCAAATTGAATTATTAAACATTTATAATAAAATACTATTTATACTAAATATGCGTGAAACATTTAAAGTATTAACTAATCTATCTTATATTTCTGATTCAACTGAATATATAAAGTATAATAATAATGAGGAATATTTTTATATAATAAAAAAAAATGACGGTATGTGGACAAATTTGAATAATAATGATTTATCTACTATAATTTCTGTCAATGGTAATATTATTCAAACATTGATAGCTATGCAAAATTTCTATATCAATAAAAATATAACACATTGGAGTAAAGAATGTTTTATTTTTAACACGTATTCTAATTCTAAATTTAAACCTCATGAATATTTGAAATTTAAAATTGAACTATTGTATAATAAGGTGAATTTTTTATTATACAGTGTAATATGTTATTTACTATTTTTTGTATTAGCTTGTTTAATAACAATTAAAAGTTTTTATAAAAAATATACTGGTATTTTGGAATTTATGTTATTAACAGGATTTATCTTTAGTTTTTGCGATTTAATTCTTAGATTTTTTATATCAGAAAGACCGCCTGTAACAAACCTTTATGAATCAATAATTTTTGTAAATTTTGTATGCACATTATTCTTTCTAATAGTAATAAATAAAATAAAAACTCAAGTCAGTTTAATAATAATAGCATTAGCATTATTTTTATTACAATTAATCGGTTATAATTATAATTACGATGCTGAAATAAAAAATTTAATGTCTGTATTGAATACTAATTTTTGGCTAACATTGCATGTGTTAACAATAACCACAGGCTATGCAAGTTGTTTAATATCTAGTATATTAGGCCATGTAACTTTATACTATTCCGTTAAAAATGATGAAGATTCTTCTCAAAAGTTTTTTAATTATACTTACTTGTTTCTTCTTATATCATTGTTTTTTGTATTTAATGGTACAATTCTTGGGGGGATATGGGCTGATCAATCATGGGGAAGATTTTGGGGATGGGACCCTAAAGAAAATGGCGCTCTTTTAGTAGTTTTATGGCTTGTATTAATATTACATGTTAAATTAATTAATAAATCTAAGGTAATCTTTTCTATCGGAGCTATAGAATTAAGTACGGTAGTAGCACTTTCATGGTTCGGGGTGAATATTTTAAATGTAGGATTACATTCATACGGATTTACTAAAAGTATGAGTGTATGGTTACTTCTTTTTATTTTTTTTGAATTAGTTTATATTTGTGTATCTTTATATATATATAAAGAAAAAAAGATAAATTTAAAACAATATTTATTTTTATTAAAATAAAAAGTGTAATAAAAAAATATGATGATTATTTATGTTTTAATTTCATTAAGTGTTATAATATTATCACTTTCTATATATTTCTTTTTTTGGGCTGTAAATAATGATCAGTATGAAGATTTTGATACACCATCTAAACATATTATTTTAGACGATAAAAAGGATAGTAATAAAAATGATCGTGTTAATTGATGCTAGTCTTATTTTGCTTATTGTATATTTAATTTTTGTAAGATAAACTTTTATTAGGTAATAATATTATGGCTGGAAATAAATCAGTAAAAACAATTTTAATAAATGATAATTATAGTTACAAAGTAATTAAACAACTTACTATAATGACTATCATATGGGGTATTGTGGGAATGTGCATGGGTGTTTTTATAGCATCTGAATTAGTTTGGCCTGACTTAAACCATGAAATAGCCTGGTTAAGTTTTGGTAGACTACGTCCATTACATACTAATTTGGTAATATTTGCTTTTGGTGGAACAGGGTTAATAGCTACATCTCTGTATGTAGTACAGCGTACATGTCAAACTAGTTTAGCGTTTGAGAGATTAGCGTCTTTTGTTTTTTGGGGATGGCAATTAGTGATAATTCTTGCTCTAATAACACTACCACAAGGAATAACAACATCAAAAGAATATGCAGAATTAGAATGGCCTATAGCAATTTTAATAGCCATAGTTTGGATAGCGTATGCTATAGTTTTTTTTGGAACAATAATAAAAAGAAAAATATCGCACATATATGTAGCAAATTGGTTTTATGGAGCATTTATTCTTGCTATAGCTCTATTACATATTGTTAATCATTTAGCAATGCCAGTAACGCTATTTAAATCTTATTCTATCTATTCTGGAGCAGTAGATGCAATGGTTCAATGGTGGTATGGACATAATGCTGTAGGATTTTTATTAACAGCAGGTTTTTTAGGTATGATGTATTATTTTGTGCCAATACAAGTTGATAGGCCTGTTTATTCATATAGGTTGTCTATAGTACATTTTTGGTCGTTGATAGGTATTTATATGTGGGCAGGTTCGCATCATTTACATTATAGTGCTTTACCAGATTGGACGCAATCGTTGGGTATGGTTTTTTCTTTAATGTTATTGGCTCCATCTTGGGGTGGTATGATAAATGGTATTATGACATTTTCTGGCGCATGGTATAAATTAAAAACAGACCCAATATTAAAATTTTTTTTAGTATGCTTGACATTTTATGGTATGGCAACTTTTGAGGGGTCATTTATGGCAATTAAAACTGTTAACAGTTTATCACATAATACAGATTGGACTATAGCGCATGTTCATTCAGGTGCATTAGGATGGGTTTCTATGATAACAATTGGATCTATATATGTTTTAATTCCTAGAATTTTTAATAAAAAAAATATGTTTAGTATTAAACTAATTAATATACATTTTTGGTTAGCAACAACTGGTACTCTTTTATATGTTATAGCTATGTGGACATCTGGCATAATGCAAGGATTAATGTGGAGATCCATAGATGAAGATGGTACATTGACATATGCGTTTATAGAAGTTGTTATGGCTACTCATCCATTTTATATTTTAAGATTATGTGGTGGTATATTATTTTTAATAGGTATGTTTGTAATGTTATATAACACTGTAATAACTATCACTAAAAAAGAACATAACAGTTCATTATCTAAAGGAGCTTCTATATGAATCATGAAATAATAGAAAAAAATTTAGGATTATTAATTATTTTTATATTAATAGTTATTAGTATTGGTGGTTTAGTTGAAATAGTTCCATTGTTTTTTCAATCAGATCTTCATAAACCTTTAAAAGGTTTATTACCAACACCAGCATTAGAACTGGAAGGAAGAGACATTTATATAAGAGAAGGATGTCATGTATGTCATACTCAAATGGTTAGACCGTTATATGCAGAAACAAAACGTTACGGAGCATATTCTGTTGTTGGTGAATATGTATACGAACATCCATTTTTATGGGGGTCCAAAAGAACAGGTCCTGATTTGGCTAGAATTGGTGGAAGATATAGTGACGATTGGCATAGAATTCATTTGCAAAATCCACGCTTAGTTGTTCCTGCTTCAAAAATGCCTGCTTATCCATGGTTAAAAAAGCATTTATTAAATGATACATTAACTGCAAAAAAAATGATAGCTTTGAGAAAATTAGGTGTACCATATACAGATAAAGATATTGAAACTGCATCAAAATTGGTTAAAAATAAAACAGAAGAAGATGCCATAGTAGCTTATTTACAACAATTAGGTTTAGCTTATAAAAAATCTAAATAATTTTTAAATATATTTTTTTTAACTATTAGTGGTATTATCATACCACTAATACAATCATTACGGAGATAACTATGAGCGAGTTATTAAGCTTTTTTATAATATTATTAGTTTTAGGTAGTATATTTTTTTACAGTGCATTAATTTACTTTACGAGAATAACAATTCATCATGATGAAGGTAAAGAAAAAAAAGCACATACATCATTTGATGGAATAACAGAACTAAATGAACCTTTACCAATTTGGTGGCTTACATTATTTGTATTAAGTATAATATTTGGAATAATATATTTAATTTTATATCCTGGTTTAGGAAAAAGTTCTGGCATGTTAAACTGGACAGCTTATAAAGATCATGATGAAAGAACAGTTAGAGAAAATAAGATTTATGATCCTATGTATACATCTTTTTATAAAGATAGTATTGAAACTTTATCTGTTAATTTATATGCGTTAAAAATAGGTCGTAGTCTGTTTATAAATAATTGTTCTTTATGTCATGGTTTTGATGCAAGAGGTGGTAATGGTTTTCCAAATTTAAGAAATAACAAATGGCTTTACGGTGGTACACCTAATGATATTAAAAATACCATTACAAATGGTAGACGTGGTAAAATGCCTGGTTATATGTCAGCTATTACATCTGATTCTGAGATAGAAAATACAGCATTGTATATTTTATCACTAAGTAAAGAAATAGATAAAACTATTATTACGGATGTTGGGAAAAATAAATTTAATACAATATGTTCAGCTTGTCATGGAATAAATGCAAAAGGAAATAAATTTATCGGTGCTCCAGACTTAACTGATCCACAGTGGATTTATGGTGATTCATTAAATGATATTAAAAATACCATTAAAAATGGAAGAAGTGGGGTAATGCCAGCTCATAAAACAATATTAAGCAAAGAACAAATTCATATTTTAACAGCATATATTTATTCATTAAACAAAATTTAATGAAAAACACTATTTTTTTGTATAAAAGGCACAAAATTATATACACAGATCCTGTATCTGGTGATTTTAATAATATTCGTATTTTAAGTATGTCATTTATAGCTATAATCTTTTTTATTACTCCATGGATAAATTATAAAGCAAGACAAGCTATAATTTTTGATATTTCCTTTATTAGATTTTATTTTTTTAAATTTGTATTTTGGGCTCAGGACTTTGTATTTTTTGCTATTTTAGGGATAATATTAATATTGTTACTTTTTACAGTAACTGTTTATGTAGGTAGAATTTGGTGTGGGTTTTTATGCCCGCAAAGTATATGGATAAGACTTTCAAATTTTATCACACGCTTAATAGAAGGTAATAGAAACGCTAGAGTAAAGCTTGATGCTAAAAAACAGGCGCATTTTTTATATAAAAAAATAATTAAACATATACTTTTTTTATTCTTATCTTTTGTTACTGCAATTACCTTCATTGGATATTTCGTACCAATTTTATATATATGTAATAATATATTGTCATTAAATTTATGGTCTTTTTTTTGGATAAGTTTTTTCACACTACTTGTCTATTTTAATATATATTGGTTCAAGGAGCAATTTTGTTTTTTAGTATGTCCATACGCTAGATTACAAAGTGTTATGTTTGATGAAAATACATTAACAGTTGCATATAATGCACAGCGTGGTGAAAAACGTGGGCATAGAAAAAAAAATGATGATTACAACTCATTAGGGCTTGGTGATTGTATAGATTGTAAAAAGTGTGTAACTTGTTGCCCTACAGGTATAGATATACGTGATGGACTGCAAATTGAATGTATAAGTTGTGGAGCTTGTATCGATGCCTGTAACAGTGTAATGAAAAAAATGGGTTATGAGAAAAATTTAATTTCATTTTCGCGTGAAAATATAAATAAAAAAACTGTTAATATTAGATTTATTACTTATTTTATTGCTCTTGTATGTTTAAGTATTGTTTTTTTTTATTATTTATTTACTAGAGAGTTAATTCAATTTAATATTACACGAAGTCAGATGCAATTATATCATCTTACCAGTAATAATTTAATTGAAAATTTTTATAATTTTAAAATAATAAATAAAACTCTTGAGTTAAATAAATATAAAATATCATTGTGTACTGATAATTTTACGTATACTGGATTAGATTTTATTATATTACATGGTGAAGAAACTTTATTATTAGATGTAAAAGTTTCAACCCATATAAATAATTTAACATCAAGGTTTACTGATTTGTATTTTAAAATTGAAAATGTTACTAACAAAAAAGATGTAAGTATAAAAAAAAATAAATTTATATCATCGAAATAAAAGCTAAATATGGGAAAATGTTATCACTGTAATTTATCTTTAAAAAAGAAAACTTATAATAGCAATATAAATAATAAATCATATGTTATGTGTTGCTATGGTTGTTTAGCTGTTTTTAATTTTATTATGGAAGCTGGATTTGCTGATTATTACAAAAACAGAGAAAATCCTGCTAACACTGTAACAGAATTAATTAATGATTCAATAAATCATCAAAATATATTTAATGAAAAAAAAACCGTAGCTAAATTTGTAAATCAAACATCAGATATAGCTAATATAACATTAGCTATTGATGGTATAAGTTGTTCTGCATGCACATGGTTGATTGAAAGACATTTAAACAAAAATAAATATATTCAAAAAGTTTATATAAATTTAGCTTCATGTAAAGCTAATATTATCTGGAATATAAAAGAATTACCATTAAATTCATTATTAAATGAATTTAAAAAAATAGGGTATAATGCATCACCGTATAAATTAAGAGACCAAGAAAAATTTTATAAAAATGAACATCAACGTGAATTAAAAAATTTAATAATATCTGGGTTGGGTATGATGCAAGTGATGATGTTATCATTTTCTTTATATATAGCTGAATTTAGTGATATAAATTTTTATTACTGGTCGTTCATTCGATGGGTTACATTTATCATCACCACTCCAGTTTTATTTATATCCGGAAAAAAAATTTTACTTAATGCACTTAGAAGCTTTAAAAATAAAAGTTTAGGTATGGATTTTACAATAAGTATATCACTAATTTTAGCATATATTTCTAGTCTGAAAAATTTAATATATAACACTGGACATGTTTATTTCGATTCCATATGTATGTTTATATTTTTTCTTTTAATAGCTAGATTTTTAGAAATGCGTACAAGACACCATACAGCAGATATTATAAATAGTTTACAAGAATTAACATCAGAGACAGCTAGAATTAAATTAAAAACTGGTTTAGAAAAATATATACCAATTGAAGATGTAAAAGTAAATGATACTATTCTTGTGAAACCAGGCGAAATAATTCCACTAGATGGAATTATAATTCAAGGAATTAGCTATGTAGATGAATCAATGATTACAGGAGAATTCAAACCAATTAGCAAAAGCATAGGAAATAATGTTATTGGCGGAACAACTAATATAGAAAATTATATTATAATAAACATTACCAATACAATTGAAACATCTAGTTTAAGTTTTATTATTAAATTATTAGAAAAAATTAATATAGAAAAAACAAGCTCAGACACAATAACAAATGTTGTAGCTAAATACTTTGTATTAGGTGTATTAATAGTTACGTTTCTCAGTGCAAGTTTTTGGTTGTATATTGGACATGATAATATAATGAACATTATACTTTCAATGTTAGCTATAACATGCCCGTGTGCTTTATCATTAGCGACACCAACAGCTTTTATCACAGCTATAAATACGTTATCAAAAAATGGATTTATGGTAGCAAAAGAAAATCTTCTTACTGACTTACATAAAACAACAGATATTATTTTTGATAAAACAGGTACACTAACAATAAATAAATATTTTATTAAAGATATTAAATTATTTAGAAACATTTCCGTAAAAAAAATGTTATCATTAACATTTGAAACTGAAAAAACATCAAACCATCCTATCGCAAAAGCATTTACTATAACTAATAAAAAGTACTTACATTTGATAAAAGATCTCATCATTAAAAATAATATAAATCAAGGTCTAGAAAGTATTTTTAATAAAAAAATATATAAATTAGGCAGCATAATATATATAAAAAGATTTATTTTGAATGACCTTACATTTATTAATGATGCTAAAAATTTTTTAGTAATTTTAGCAGATACTGATGGATTAATAGCTTATTTTAGATTAATAAACCCATTAAGAAAAAATAGCATTATATGTATAAAAAAATTAAAAACTTTAAATTTAAAAATTCATCTGTTAACTGGAGATGCATCTAATAAGGTTTTAGCTATAACAAAAAAATTAAACATTAATTTTAGCAAACAAAATTGTTCTGTTAAAGATAAAGTTGATTACATAACTAACATTCAAAATAACGGAAGTTATGTTATGATGATAGGAGATGGTATAAACGATGTGCCAGCATTAAGTAAAGCAAATATTTCAATTGCAATGGGAAGTGGATCAGATTTAGCAAAAATTAATGCGGATGTTATATTGTTAAATAACAACCTTACAACTATATACAAATCAATCAAACATAGTTTTACTACACAAAAAATTATTAATCAAAATATTTTGTGGGCAATAATTTATAATGTTACAGGATTAAGTATAGCTGCATGTGATTTAATAACACCATATTACGCAGCAGTAGGAATGTCTCTTAGTTCATTGTTAGTTGTTTTTAATTCTTTAAGACTCAACAAAATGTAACATGGCTAATTATTTAGACTATTTTACAGCTATTTTGATAGGTCTCATTAGTAGTGGACATTGTTTAAGTATGTGTGGAGGTATAGTTGTAGCATTTTCATTCAAAACATATAGTAAAAATCAATACATTTATCAGTTTTTATATAATATAGGTAGAATAACGTCATATTCATTAATAGCTATCATTGTTAATCTATTTGGTGTATTTTTGTTTGATTTCAGCGGTTATTACAGCTATTACTTAAAAATTTTTTCAAATTTCATTCTAATTATTATAGGGTTACATATATGCAATATCTTTCATGGCTTATTTTTCATAGAATCATTTTTATGGAATTTTTGGAATATCATTTCATCAATTATAGGTAAAATAAATCCGTTAAAAAGTATTTATCATGCATTTTTACTTGGCATGGTATGGGGATACATACCTTGCGGATTAATATATAGTACAATAATTTGGACAGCTGGATTTGGGTCTATAACAAAAAGCTTCATGTTAATAATTTTATTTGGCATTGGAACATTACCGTCTATGTTACTTGCAGGTGTTTTAAGCACAAAGTTTAAAAATATTTTATATAATAAAATAGTTAGAAGTATAGCTGGAAGTTTTATTATATTATTTGGAATAAAAAATATAATAATGATATTTATCACTAAAGAATGTCATTAAATAACATCATTGATAAGTCAATTTATACATAATTATTCCGGTAGCTACAGAAACATTAATACTATCACATAAACCTAATGTTGGGATTTTGTATAACAAATCACATTGTTTTGCAATAAATGGTGTAATACCATATTTTTCTGACCCCATTATTATAGCACAAGATTCATCAATATTAACATAGTTGATCATTTCTGACGCTTTAACAGAAAAGCCAAAAATTTTTATTTGTTTTTTTTTAAGTAACGATAAAGTTTTTCGTATATTCTTTGTTAAAAAAATTGGTAAAAATATACTTGTAGCATGCGAAAAATTATTAATTAATGTTGTAATTTTTGTTGTATCTTTTGTTGTTAGTATTAAAAAATCAAAACCAAAAGCTTCAGCACTTCTAATACACGAGGCTAAATTATGAGGATCTTGCATTTTATATAAAATTAATATCTTTAATTTATCTTTTTGTAAAAACATGATTAAATCAGTATCTTTATATTTTATAGTACTAATAGTACTAATTAAATAATAAGTAAAAAATAAATACTGCAATCTATTATTAAAAATATAATAACACCACTTAATTTTTATTTTTCTTTTTTCCGCTAATTTTATTAATTTAAAAACTCTATAATTTAATTTTAAAATGTATAATGTTTTTATTACTGATGGATTTTTATATAAAAGATTTTTTATAGCGTTTAATTTATAAATTAATTCAGTCTTCATATTGTTATAGAAAAAAAATTAAATATTCATAATAGTCTAAAAGCATTATTAAAAACATTAGAATATAAGAATAAATAACCATAAAATAAAAAAAATAAAAAGAAAAAATAAAATTAATTATATTTACTATAAAACTAGTTTTAACATAATGTTTTTGATAATAATGTTGATCCCCTCTTTTGTTAAATTTATCATTTAAATCTACGATGATTTTGTTAATAAAAATGTCATTGATAAAAATGTTTTCTATAATTTTATTGTTAATATTCCATAAATTTATAAACGGATTTAATCGTCTTGATATACTTTCAAGAGACAATAATGTTTTTTGAAATAATAATAATTTTGGTTGTAATTGTACGTTTATTTGACTATTTAACTGAAGTAATAAAAACAATAATTGTTTCATAGATATATCATTTAACTCTTTGTTTAAAATTGGATCAAAAACAAAACGTAGTTCACATTCCAATATGTCTAATTTTTTTTTTGTAACTATAGTTTTGGAGGCAATATGCATCTCTATGATTTTTTTATAGTCTTTTTTAATAAATGCTAAAATATTTTCTATTAAATAAAATTTTTGATCATCACTAATAAAACTTACTATGCCAAAATCAAAAAAAATAATAACAAGATTATTAAAAATATTTTTGGAAATAAGAATATTTGCAGGATGTAAATCAGCGTGAAAAAAGTTATATTTTAAAAACTGTAAGTAAAAAGATTCAAATAATTTTGTTATTACATTATCTATTTCAATATTTTCTTTTCTAAATTTAGCTGTGTTTAATATATTAATTCCATCTAAATATTCTAACGTCAGAACATCACTAGAAACAAAACTCCAATATATATGTGGAGCATACAAATAAACAGTGCTATCAAAATTTTGTTTAAATTTACTTATATAAGCAGCTTCATATTTAAAGTTTAATTCGCGAGAAAATAATGTATTTAATTCAATGCTTACATCAAGTAATTTTAATCTTTTGTGAATATTAAAAACAGAAACTAAACTTAAAAATATTTTTAATATCATTAGATCTTCTTGAATTATCCTTTTTATACCAGGCTTTAACACTTTAATTATTACTCTTTCGCCAGTTTTTAGAATAGCTGAATGAATCTGTGCTATTGAAGCTGAAGATAATGGATTTTCATTGATCTTTAAAAAAGCGTCTTTCAATTTAATATTTAAGGATGTTTCAATTATTTTTTTTATTAAAGAAAATTTAATAAATGTCACATTGTCTTGCAGTTTTTCAAATTCTTGAATAATTTCTAATTTAAAAAAATCATCTCTACTTGCTAATATTTGAGCTAATTTTATAAATATCGGACCTAATTTTTCAATACCACGTTTAATATTAGTTGTATTTAATGTGAATACATTAAAGATCCACGATTTATCGTTGAAAAATAATAAAAATAACCTATAGTTAATTATTATGTAAATAATATAAAAACCCCTAAAAGGCAATCTAATTATATTAATCATGTTTACTCGTTTTAATAATGTCAATAACAATTAAATATTCTTGTAACATAGATTCAAACTTTTTATTTTTTAATAATATATCATAAGTATATGTTTCTATTTCAATATGTTTAATTTTTATACATTTCAATAATGTTAAAAAAACATCTTTACTCTCGTTAGTTGTTGTATCTAAATAACTTCTATATTTTGTTAAATGTAACGGCATATGACAATGAATTCTTAGTTTAGTGTCATTACAGAAACCTTTTAATACCTCATAATTTAAATCAATATGTTTATTAATAAAAATTTTATTTTCTGTAACCAATGTATTTTGATGCAAAAACTTTGATTTATTTAAAAATAATAATTCTTTCATTATTATTTTATAATTATCATTTGTTATAGTTGCTTCCAGAGCTGAACTAACTTGTATTTTTCCAACTTTTATTTTATTTAGTACAATAGATTTAATTATGTCAATATGATTATAATAATTAACAGAAAAATGACAAATATCATAACATAGATTAATGTATTTTCTTAGATAAGAAGCTTTATTTTTTTTATCTAATAAATGTAAATAAAGCTTGGAATTAGGTATTAACCATTTTATAAAAAAATACAGAAAATCATTAACTGATTCAAGTAAACAATACGGCTCAGGTTCTATATCTAAATGAATATAATGTTTTTTATTCTTATACATGTTAATTAATAACTGTAAAACATATAATATGTTAACAGAACTTTTAAAAAAAATATATTTTGCATTTTTTCTTCTTATCCATGTTTTAAATGAAAGAGGAGATGTAGAAATACTAACATCAGTCATTTTTGTGAGAGCAGCTGACAAAAAATAGATAATTTTTTTTGTATAATCAACTCTTTTGCTAGATGTCCAATCAGGATAGTGAATATGTTCTTTTATTTTTTTTGTATGAAACGATTTATAAACAAAACCGTTTATTGATGATATATATAAATTATATTTAATTAACCATGTTCTTAAATATGATAAATTATGAATATTTAATACATTATTAATTAATGTATTTGAAACACATAAGCCTAAGCCTATATATTTACATTTAAAATGCTTTCTGATAAAAAAAACGTAATCAGTTAATATTTTTAATAATTTTGTTATATCTTGTTCTTTAAATATATTGGAACAGTATGTTAAGCTTTTATTTTGTATTATCATACATTACTTTATTGTAGTATGAATTTTTTTCAAGAACTTGATAACTTTCTTATAAACTAATATATTTATATGATGAATATCAATTTTTACTCCTATATCAGTTATTAATGTTATGGTTAATTTACCACCTAGATGTTCTCGAAATTCTTCTAACCCATCAAAAATTTGATAAAAATTATTTTTTAATACTGATAACTCTTTGACATAAATTTTAAATTTTAATTTTATAAAAAGAAAGAAAATTTTTTTCCAAATGGCTCTTTGTAAAATTCCAATAAAATAAGAATATGTACAATCCATAATAATTCCTATTGCTACAGATTTGCCGTGCGAAATATTATAATTAGACATACTTTCTATTTTATGAGCAGCCCAATGACCAAAATCTAATGGTCTTGATGATAATGATTCAAAAGGATCACCGTACTTAGCTATATGTTCAGCGTGTAATTTAGCACACTGATATATAACATCTTTAACATAAACAGAATTTCTTAATAATAACTGTTCAGCATTATGCTCTATTAAATAGAATAAAGCAGCATCATTTATTAAAGCTACTTTAATAGCTTCTGAAAACCCCTCTATAAAGTTCTCATTATCTAATGAACTTAAAAAATTACAATCATTAATAACAGTATGAGGAACAGAAAAAGATCCAATAAAATTTTTTTTACCATTATAATTAATGCCATTTTTAACTCCAACACCAGAATCATCTTGCGATAAAACTGTTGTTGGTATTCTTATTAATTTTATGCCTCTATGGGTTGTAGCACTCAAATATCCAATAAAATCTTGTAAACTTCCTCCACCTAAAGATATTATGTAAGACTGACGACATATTTTATATTTATCTAATAACGAATAAAAAATTTTAAGAAATAAAAAACGATTTTTCAATCGTTCTCCACCGCAAATGACAACAGGATGACATACCAAAAATACATCTTTTTCAAAAAATTTAAAATAATTAATAATATTTTGTTCTAATTTTTTATTTAATAATAATATTTTTTTATCAACAAATAAGATTGCTTTAGTTTTTTTATTACAAGAATTAATAAATACATTAATTAATACTTTATTTTTTATATCAAAAATATTTTCTGTAAAAAAAATATTATACTCAAATTTAATTTGAAAGATTTGTTTAATAACTTTATACATAATAAGATTTTTATACTTTATAAAATTTTTATATTTAATTTTATTGAGGTTTGTAATATTTTCGTTTATTATATATAATTTCTTCACATCTTAATAGCTTTTAATAAAAAAATATACGATAAACCAATTATTAAAATAAGGTACTAATATGAACGAACCTGCAAAGCTAAAAGGTGCAAAACTTTATCCGTCGCTAGTTTTGCTATCTTTGTTTATTATATTTTGGTTTATCATACCAACACCAAATGGAGTTTCTTCAGAAGGCTGGCATTTATTTATTATTTTTATATTAACGATATTAGGTTTAATAATAAATCCATTACCTATGGGAGCTATAGCTTTCACAGCAATGGCAGTAGTCATAATAACTAAAACTTTATCATTAAAAATGGCGCTATCTAGCTTCAGTTCAAACATAGTTTGGTTGATAATTGCGGCATTTTTATTAGCCAGAGGTTTTATAAAAACAGGATTAGGTTCAAGAATAGCTTATTATTTTGTATCAATTTTAGGAAAGAGTACATTAGGTTTAGCTTACGGATTAACTGTTGCTGAATTATTATTTGCGCCATTAATGCCTAGTAACACAGCACGCGGTGCCGGCATTATTTATCCTATAATAGCAGCTTTAAATGAACAATATAAAAGTAAACCTGAATTAGATACACGAAAAAAAATAGGTAGCTATTTAATTAAATTATTATATCAAATAAATGTATTAACCAGCGCTATGTTTTTAACTGCTACAGCAGGCAATCCGTTGATTGTAAGTATTGCAATGGGGCAACATATTGAAATCACTTGGGGAACATGGGCAATAGCATGTATTGTACCTGGTGTGGTATCATTAATAGTATTGCCAGTTTTATTATATGTTATATATCCACCAGAAATGAAAGACACACCTGAGGCACCAACTTTTGCAAAAGAAAAATTACATCTGTTAGGTCCTTTATCTACAAGTGAAATAGTAATGTTATTTGTATTTGCTTTTTTATTAGTATTATGGGTATTTGGTGATAAATATGGTATAGACGCAACAAGCGCAGCAATAATTGGATTAAGTATATTATTGATTTCTGGTGTTTTAAAGTGGGACGATATAACTACAGAAAGTAGAGCTTGGGATACATTTATATGGATGGCAGTATTAATAATGTTATCAGATCAATTATCTAAAATGGGTATAACCGGATTTTTTGGCGATAAATTACAAAAAAGTGTAGCTAATTTTAATTGGATAACAGTTTTTATATTAGTTAGTTTATTTTATTTTTATGTACATTACTTTTTTGCTAGTATGACAGCACATATATCAGCGATGTATGGAACTTTATTAGTTGTAGCAATTAATTCTGGTGTACCTCCTATGTTAATAGCTTTATTTTTAGGAGTAGGATCCAGTTTAAGTGCTGGTTTAACACACTATGGAACTGGTACAGCTCCAGTATATTTTGGAACAAATTATGTTACAACAAGCGAATGGTGGACAGTTGGACTTATAGTAAGTGTCACTAACTTATTAATTTGGGGGATTATAGGTACTTTTTGGTGGAAAATACTTGGTTATTGGTGATTAATTAAAAAGATGCATGGCAGTTTCTTTAATAATTAATAACCATGAAATAAACTTAATTAAATAATTAACATAAATTTATATCAATTAAAAAATCTTTATATTTATCACAATGTACAATAATTAGTAATTTTAATTCTTAAAAATATAAAATTAAAAAATCTTTGAATTCACAATATTGCGTTAATTTGTATAAATAAAATTCATAAAATTATTACATATATTTCATCAAATATTAACAATAAAATTGTTAATAAAAAATAAGACACTTTTATTAAAATATTCTTACATGATACTTGATCCACTCAATTGAAATTATCATTAATATATTTTTACTAAAAATAAATAAAATTCATGCATAATAGCTTTATTTAGATATAACCATTATTAACATATTTTATATAAAAGATATATATTATTTCATGCTACAGTAAATATAATGCTTTTTCACTAGCAACTCTAATATTATATAATAGTTTATAAATACATATTTAATATTCACTAACACAATAAGAAATTATCAGTTATGTAATAGAATAATAATATTTTACATGAATTATCAACTAAATAATAATGAAAAATACTGTATAAAATTATTCGTTTTATATTTCATTAAGTTAAACAACAATATTTAACTAAATGACTAGAAAAAAAAATGTTTTCTTGTCATTTAGTTTTAATAATATATAATAGATTAAAAAGTCTAATGTACTCTTTCAACAATAAGATATCAGGTCTAGAAGAAATATTGAAATATTTATATAAAATACTAATTTTGGGCACAATTACTATGATTTTTTTTTTCCTATTTTTAAAAATGACTTTAATAAACTTTTTAAATAAAAAAAAATTTAATAAATATAATTTTTTTTTAACTTTTAATTTAATAAAAACAGAATCTACACATGGTTTTGGAATAAAACTGCCAGCAGTAATATTAAATATTCTAGTAAAAGAATAATGATAATATCTCAAGAAAGATACATATGAAAGAAATCCATGAGTTTTTATACATAGCTTATCAGCAAATTCTTTTTGTACAACAAGATGTATATCTTCAACATGTTTAGATAATCTTATTAACACCAACATTATTTGTGTCGAGATATTATATGGAATATTACCAAATATTCTAAACTTACTATGGTCTTTAATTATATAATTAAAATTAAATGTTAAAATATCATCATTAAAAACAACCACATGAGATAAAAACGCAAATTTTTTTTTTAATATATTAGATAAAGTGATATCTAATTCTATTAAAAACACATTTTTAGCAAATTGTATTAAAGATGAACTTATACAACCATCTCCAGCTCCTATTTCAAATATAACATCAGTATTAGAGATATTTAATGCAGCAATTATTTTATTTTTAATTTTTTTATTGATTAGAGCATGCTGACCTAAATTTTTTTTATATTTAGAATAAAAAAACATAAGTTCCGTCAAGTTGTTCATGCGTATGTCTTTTTCTTTCAGAAGCCATTTTTTTAATAGTAACATCATCTAATAATTTCTGATAAAATACAGCAGAAGAATTATATTCTTTATCAAGCACTCTAAACAAATGCCATCCATCCTCAAATTCTAAAACATCGCTAAATTCATGTTTCTTTAACCCTTTAATCGCATCATACATATTTTTATTGGCATTTTTTTTATTTAAATATTCCACTTTAGAATGTTTATCTAAAAAATCAGTATCTTCATTTTTATTAAATTTAATAATAACTCTTTTTAAATTATTAATATTATATCTACTTTCATCTAAGTCAATCTCATCTACTATTTTAATAGTTTTTCTTAAAAAATAATGTTTAACTTTAATATCAATATCATCTTCAAGAAAGTTAGACATTTTTTTTATTATTTTAAAAAAATATATTTTATTATTTTTGTAAACTGGCCCTATTAACGTTTGATGCGATTGTGTTTTAAAATACTGACGTATTTTTTTATAATGATCAACACTTCTATTTAGTTTCAAAAACTTTATACGTGCATTAACACCTGGAGTTCTAGCATAATTTATAGCTTCTTCTACATTATTTTTTACTGTCAATAATTCGAATAACTTAGTTGAACTAAACAAATTAAGCGCTTTATTTCTAGATTTATATAATTTAATTTGTAAAACAAAATATGAATAGAATGAACATTGATTTTTATAATTATTAGTATAATTAAAATAATTGGACAACGTCATTCTACTAACACTAAAATCCTTCAATATAGTTTTTGTATGCAATCTCTGAATCTTAATACTATTTGCTAAAAAGGGATAAATTTTTATAAGTTCAATGTCATGTTCATATAAATACTTAAAATAATTACTTTCAAAAGCATTTGATTTTTCCATATACGATATAAATCCATCCAAAAAATCAGGTAATTTTACTCTTATTTTGTCTTTTACAGCTAATGCAACTTGTTTTACACACATCAATGCATCATTTAAACTATACTGATATAAAGAATTTTTATCACGTAACTTGAACAAATATGCCAAAATCATACTATAGTCTACAATCTCTTCTTTTGTTACAATTTGTTTACTAGTTATTCCTGCTGCTTCATCTTGATAATCATATGTCATTGAAAAAATATTAAAAGAACAAAATAACCATGAACCAATACAAATGATTTTAAAAATTTTCATATGTTATATATAAACCCTTATTGTTATTAAAATAAAAAATTAAATATTAAAAGCCATCATTACATGTAAAAAATTTGAGTTTTCTTCTTTAATAACGAGAAATTTTCGATTATTACAAATAATAAACTCAAAAAAATCGCTAACGAGTAATTTTAGTATTTCCCTGAAATGCTTATAATTAAATCCGAGTTCAATATCTTCATACACATGATCTATTAATAAAAATACAGTTACATTTTGATTAAATGTTCCAGCCTTGATAACAATTTTATTTTTACTTATAAATAAATCAGCTTTCTCTACAGTAGTTTTTATTGAAACAATGTTTTCTAAAGCATCCTGTAAATCAGTTGTTTTTAGTATTAACTTTATTGAATTATCTAAATCAAAATATAACACAGGTATATGATATACATCACTTATCAACTTAGAAGTTAAAGTAATATTATTAGTAATAAATTTTATTTGATTGCCAAAAAAGACTATATATGAAAAATCAGACATATTAAAAATATTCAATAATACATTTACTGTAATTTTAGGTAAAATCAATTTCAATGACGAATTAAAATCTTCATAATACAAAATATTGCAATACGATAATCTAAAGCCATCTGACGATAATATATTTAAAACATTATTATTAAGATAAAATGCTACGCCATTTAAGAATCTTTGTGGGTTATTCTCAGAGATAGATATTTTAATATTTTTTAAGATAGTAAGTAACAATAACGTATTGATTTTCATTTTAAAGATATAATTATGATCAAATTCAAATGATGGAAAAATATCAGTAATATGAGATATTTTAAAAACACTATTATTAGCAAATATTTCAATATATTTTCGTTCTTTCTTTATAATAACATTAACGTTATACTTAATTTTTTTTAATATATTGTATATTATATCATGTTCTACTATAAATTCAAAACTTTCACATTCTTCATCTAAAAAATCATAAATTACAACTTCTATATATTCATTTATTGAAATACAAAATATTTTTTCATTCACAGTTTTTATTAAAATATTTGATAATATACTTTTTTTATTACTTTTATCAACTACGTTATCAATTTTTTTTAATAATTCTAGTAATTTTGAATTTTTTATAACTATTTTCATAGATGTAATTATTTATTAAAAAACAATTTATTACTTTCTTATTTTATATTTAAAAAATTTTCTTTTAAAATATTTAACTCAACATTAGAAATAAACAATATATTTTTATTTTCAAGAATCATTTTAATCTTCTCAATATTTTTATTTAGTAATAGATAAAAATCACAGTCGTATTTTTTTTCCATTAATACTAACATATCATATTTTGAGATAATATATTTAATATCTTTTTTATTTTTTAAAAGAAAATACAAATTAGTTTGAATTCCACTAAAACCGCATCTTTTAAGATCTATAATAATTTTATTTTTTTGAAAATATGTTAAATAATTATCAACATGTACATAAACAAAAAAATTCTTATATCCGCACAATTCAGTTATAACTTTACAATTATCAGCTAAATTATTTAATTTTAAAGATTTAAACGAAGTCTTTTTAATAACTATTTTTCGATGCTCATTTATATATATAGCTCCTACTCTAAATTCTATTTTATATAGACTGCCAACAAATTTTCGTATATTAATTATAATTTGACCATAATAATAACGCTCAACTATTATTTTAATATGACTATTTGGGGCAAATAAAAATATTGTATTATCACCAATAAATATTTGAATCAAATCTATATACAAAAAAAATTTTCTTACAGGAACTTTATCATATATATTTCCTAAACATTTTTTCCATAAAGCTGTTGTAAATTTTTTTTTCATATGACAGTAACAAAAAAATACTAAAAAAAGTTGATAAAAAACTTATCGTATGTTTAACTATTATATATTATTTTAAAAATAAATACACAATGAAAAGAACATATCAACCAAACATTCGCAAGATGAAAAAAAAACATGGATTTAGGGTTAGAATGCACACATGCCATGGAAGAAAAATAATAAAAAATAGACGAAAAAAAGGTCGTTACAATTTAACTAAATAATGAAATTAAAATATGAATTTCTTTTAATAACATCATTTGGGTTTATATATTTAAAATATATAAAAAACATCAATCCACAAATCATTATAAAAGCATTAAAAAGATTAAACAAAAAATCAAGCTCCAGAACAAAAATTAAACACTACATTAAAAATAATTTACATATTAATTCGCTTAAAATGACAATTTTATGTCATTATATCATACAAAAAACTATTAAAATAATTTAACATATATGAATAATATTACAACATTATTAATTAAATTTTATAAATATTTTATTAGCCCATTTTTACCATCAGCATGCAGGTTTTATCCAACTTGCTCAATATATGCTATCATAGCATTATCAAAATATAATTATACTACAGCTATATTTTTAATTTGTAAAAGAGTACTAAAGTGTAATCCATTTTTTAAAGGTGGATATGATCCTTTATAAAAAAAATTTTTATGACAAATATAAATATTAAATATATAATCTGGATTATTATTTTTTTTCTTATATTTATTTTGTTTAATTCATGGGAAAATGAAAAAACAATTAATAAAAGTTTAGAAAAAAAATATATAATTGATAATTCAGCTGATCAAATAAATAAAAACTCCACTAAAATAAAAAAAAAATAAAATACCTGAAGAAATAAGTATAGAAACAGATTTAATTTCAGCAAAAATAAATCTGAAAGGTGGAAATATTTCAACGTTATCTTTAAAAAAGTATCCTAAAAATTTAAAAGAGCCTATTGGAATAAATATATTCACAAAAACAGACAAACAAGCTTATTTTGCAACATCAGAATTTTTAAATTCTGATATTAATAATAATGAATCTCGTATATATTATACTAACAAAAAAAATTATTTGCTTAAAACCTTTGATTCACATTTGATAATTAACTTAAAACATAATTTGAATAATGGTTTTATTATAAACAAAATTTATATATTTAAGAATTATTCATATGAAATAGAAGTAAATTTTTATATAAGCAATATAACTGATAAAATACTTTTCGGAAGAATATTTGGTTGTATAACAAAACAGTACAATAAAATAAAAACAAGTTGGTTTACTTCTCAAAATTATGAAGGGACTGCAATATATACAGAGAAAAAAATGTGTAGAAAAATATCATTAGATAAAATTGAAAAAAAAGATATCATTGAAATAATAGTTGGAGGATGGTTAGCACATATTGATAATCATTTTATAACTGCATGGATTCCTACATCTAATAATAATTATATGTATTCTGCAACGAAAAATATTAATTTTTATAACTTAAAATATATTAATGAAACTGAACTTTATATATTTCCAGGAGAATGTAAATATGTACATTCTACGCTGTTTGTAGGTCCTAAGATTAAAAATTATTTACATAAATTACATAAAGGGTTAGATCTAACAATAGATTATGGAATCTTTTGGCCTATAGCAATTTCTATTTTTCTTTTATTAAGTAAGATTCACACTATAATAAATAATTGGGGTATCGCAATTATAATAACAACTATTCTAATTAAGCTTTTATTTTTTCAATTATCAACAATAAGTTATAAATCACTTGGTCATATGAAAAAACTGCAACCACGATTAGATATTTTAAAAGAACGATATAAAGAAAATAAAAAAGAATATAGTCAAGCAATTTTAGAAATGTATAAAAATGAAAAAGTAAATCCATTAAGTGGATGTTTACCTATATTAATACAGATCCCAGTTTTTATTTCTTTATATTACGTTTTGTTAGAAAGTGTAGAATTAAGACATGCTCCTTTTATATTATGGATAAATGATTTATCTGCAAAAGATTCATATTATATTTTGCCAATCATAATGTGTTTAACAATGTTCATTCAACAAAAATTAAACCCACCGATTCAAGATCCTTTTCAACAAAAAATAATGTTATTTATGCCATTTATTTTTCTTTTAATTTTTTTACAATTTCCAGCTGGATTAGTATTATATTGGGTTATAAATAATATATTATCTATTTTACAACAATGGATCATTACAAAGACCGTTTAATTTTGTTATGATAAATAACCTACACGATACTATTGTAGCGATATCAACACCAAAAGGTAAAGGTGGAATAGGAATAATTCGCATCTCCGGGATTAAATCATATATTATATTAGAACATATAGTTAAAAAAAAAATACCTGAAAGATTAGCGACTTATTGTAATTTTTTTGATTGCAATAACACAATAATAGATAATGGGTTGGTTTTATTTTTCAGAAAACCAAAATCATTTACAGGAGAAGATATTGTTGAATTTCATGCACACGGAAATAATTTAATGTTAGAAACACTTGTTTCTAGAATAATAGAATTAGGAGCTAGAATAGCAGAACCTGGGGAATTTTCATTTAGAGCATATATAAATAATAAAATAGACATATTGCAAGCCGAAAGTATAAATTCTTTAATAAATTCGAAAAATATCAATCAGTCTAAATTAATAATAAACACTTTATTAGGACAGTTATCACAAGAAATCAAAGTTATTGCAAATGATTTATTTTTATTACGTTGTGAAATTGAAGCATCAATAGATTTTCCAACCGACGTACACTTCAATGAAGAAAGACTTATAACAAACATTATATTTATTAATGAAAAAATAAATAAATTACTTAAAAAAATTAAACTTGACACTATATCATTAGAAGAAATAAAAATAATCATAATTGGAGATACGAATGTAGGAAAATCAAGTTTTTTTAATTTTTTATTAAAAAAAGATCGTTCTATAATAACACCTACGGCAGGAACAACAAGAGATTTTATAGAAGATACATTAATATTAGATAATAAAGTTTTTCATTTAATTGATACAGCCGGCTTAAATAAACACACAGGATGTAAAATTGAAAAAAATGGTATTTTAAAAACATTTGAACAAATAAAAACATCTAACATAATAATATTTATTTTTGATATAACTAATAATAATTTAAATGAACATGATAAAATTATTGCTATGATAATAAACAAATTTAAAAAAAAAGTAAAAATTCTAATATTAAAAAATAAGATAGATCTTCTAAATATTACCACTACAATAGTAAAGCATGATAACTATAATGAACATTATATTTCTATAAAAAAAAAATTAGGATTACTTCCTGTATTAAATGAACTTATATCTATATATAATGATAATAATTCTTATAAATATAGCATGAATAAACGCCATTTTAATTTATTAAAAAAATCAAAAAATGAAATTAACATATTAAAATATTATCTTAAAAATAAAATAGAACCGATTATTGTAGCTGAAAAATTAAAAAATGCATATTTATTTTTAACATATATTCTTGGTGAAAATTTACCAAACAGGTTAATAGAAAAAATTTTTTCAAACTTTTGTATTGGTAAATAATACTTTTGAGATAATTATCTTGAAAAATAAATTTAAAATAATAGTAGTTGGTGGTGGACACGCTGGTATAGAAGCTGCTTTAGCATCAGCTAGAATGGGTATAAAAACTTTATTGATTACAGATAAAATAAGCGGGTTAGGTGAATTAGCATGTAATCCATCTATTGGAGGTGTAGGAAAGGGTCATTTGGTAAAAGAAATAGATGCAATGGGTGGGTCAATTGGCATATTTGCAGATTCATCTGGATTAAATTTTAAATTATTAAATTTGAGCAAAGGTTACGCTGTACAATCAACTAGACTTCAAGTTGATAGATCAATATATAAAAATATTGTCTCAAGAGTTATAGCTAAAACAAAAAATTTACAGTTATTACAACAATCTGTTATAGATATCATAATAACCAACAATTCTATATCTGGAATAATAACAAAAAATAACATAAAAATTTTTTGTGAAACATTAATATTAACATTAGGAACGTTTTTAAATGGTAAAATATTTATAGGAAATTTAAATTTTACTGGCGGTAGAATTGAAGAACCATCTTCAATATTACTTTCAGAAAAATTACGTAATTATTTTTCCATAGCAGGTAGATTAAAAACTGGTACTCCACCGCGAGTTGATATAAGATCAATTGACTTAAATTATTTAGGTATCCAAAAAAGCGATTACCCACCGCCATTTTTTTCATTTTGGGATTTACCAAAAAATAAATATGTAACAAAAGATTGTTACATTACTTATACAAATCGAGAAACCCATGAGATAATAAAAAAATCAATAAAATTTTCACCATTATATAATGGAAATATAACTACAATAGGACCTAGATATTGTCCATCGATAGAAGATAAAGTAATAAAATTTAATCAAAAAACACATCATCAAATATTTCTTGAACCTGAAAGTCTTTCTAATTATGAATTTTATCCAAATGGCATTTCAACAAGTTTGCCACTTACTATACAATTAAAGTTTTTAAAAACAATAAAAGGATTTAAAAACGTTATAATGACTCGTCCTGGTTATGCGGTAGAATATGATTTTTTTGATCCAAGATTACTAAAGGAAACACTTGAGACAAAATTAATTAAAGGTCTGTTCTTTGCAGGTCAAATAAATGGTACGACTGGGTATGAAGAAGCTGCTGCACAAGGATTAGTAGCTGGGATAAATGCAGGTTGCTTCGTTGAAAATAGAGCTCCATTAATTCTTTCTAGATATGATTCTTACATCGGTGTTTTGATAAACGACCTTGTATGTAAAGGTGTTGATGAACCATATCGCATGTTCACAAGCAGAGCGGAATACAGAATTCTATTAAGAGAAGATAACGCTGATTTACGTTTAACACAAATAGCCAGAACTTTTAATTTAATTAACGATTATAAATGGGATAAATTTTTAAAAAAACAAGAACATATAAAAAAATATACATATCAATTAAAAAATAGTCCATTGAAAAATTTTAATATACATTTTTATAATATTAACGTTATAAATAAAAAGAGTATATTTTTTTTTGATTTATTAAAACAACAAACAATTAATTACAAAAATATATCTTTCATTCTAAACAAAAATATTAATATAAATTTATTAAAGATTATTGAAATAAAGGTAAAATACTCTGGTTATATTAGTAAACAATATAATGAAATAAAAAAAATTAATAAGTTTAAAAATATAAAACTTACTAATGAATTAAACTATACTGATATACCAGGATTATCTTTAGAAATATCTGAAAAATTAAATTTAGTAAGACCAATTAATTTAGATCAAGCATCAAAAATTCCAGGAATAAATTTTTCTTCCTTATTAATTTTATTGGTATATATTCAAAAAAGTTTAAATAAGAAGTGATAGAATAACATATATTGAAATAATCTATTTTTTCTTTTATTATTGTTTAAATATTAGGAAATAATATTGTATTGTTATGCTAATTTTATTTAATCTGAAGAAAAATATATTTTTATTTATACATGCATGTCAATTTAGTATATTAACTCTAGTATTACTGTTTTTATATATAAAAAACAATATATTTATATCATCGTTTTTATACGGCGGTTTAACAAGTTTTGCTTCTTCATTATTTTTAGGTATATTTTTACAGCAAAAATCAACAAAAAACGTTTTAAAAAATTTTTATTTAGCAATTTTTTTTAAAACATGTTTTTTATTTTTAATTTTCTTAAGTTGCTTAACGCTTGGAATAACAAGTCCTGTATATTTTTTTATTTCTCTCATTGTTGTTCAAACTTCATATTGGTTTGGATGTTTTTTATACTCTTTTTTATATGGGGATATTTTTTTTTATGAGCGCAAATAACAGTGCTATAACAACAGGCGACTATATAAAACACCATTTAACACATATAGAAAGTGGTAGTGGTTTTTGGACATTTAACATTGATACATTATTTGTATCTATTATTTTAGGTACATTTGTTCTAGGGTTCTTTTACATTATTACAAGAAAAGCAACACCTGATACACCTACAGGCATACAAAATTTTATAGAAATAATATTTGATTTCGTAGATAGTCAAGTACGCGATACATATCATGGAAAAAGTAAATTAGTTGCACCATTAGCATTAACTATATTTGTTTGGATTTTTTTAATGAATTTAATGGATCTATTACCTGTTGATTTCTTTTACGTTTTTGGTAAGTTAATAGGAAATGACTTTTTACATAATATGAAAGTTGTTCCTACAACAGACCCAAATCTAACTTTAGGCATGTCTATATCGGTTTTTTTATTAATAATAATATATAATTTAACATCTAAAGGTGTGATAGGTGTTCTTGAAGAAATTTTTTTTAAACCATTTGGTCGTTATTTATTTATAGTAAACTTTTTTTTAAAACTAATTGAAGAATTAGCCAAACCAATATCTCTAGGGTTACGTTTATATGGAAATTTATATGCAGGAGAGCTGATTTTTATTTTAATAGCTTTATTACCATGGTTTGCACAGTGGATTTTAGGTGCTCCATGGGCTATATTTCATATACTTGTTATCACTATACAGTCTTTCGTATTTATGGTTCTAAGTATTGTTTATTTAAGTTTAGCTGAAGAATCACATTAATGTTTATCTTTGTAAGGAGGAAAAGATGGAATCTTCAATTCAAATAGCACAAATAGTCGGAACATTACAAGGAATGACCATGTTAGCTGTTTCTATATTAATAGGTGCCGGCGCTGCAGGAACAGCAATAGGATTTGGGTTGTTAGGTGGAAAATTCTTAGAAGGTTCTGCAAGACAACCAGAAATGATACCACAACTGCAAGTAAAATTATTTATCGTTGCTGGATTATTAGATGCTATTTCTATGATAGGAATTGGTATTGCATTATTTTTTACATTTGCAAATCCTTTCATGAAATCTTTAGAAACATATTTCCCAAAATAATGTGGAGAATGTAAGTGGATATTAATGCTACACTACTTGGTCAAATGATTACATTTGGTATTTTTGTTATGTTTTCACTTAAATTTGTTTGGCCTATGATTCAAAATATTATGGAAGAACGTAAAAAAAAGATATTGGATGGGTTAGATGCTGCTAAAAAAGGGCATGAAAAATTAAAACAAGCAGAAGAAAAATCTCATATATACATATTAGAAGCAAAAGACAAATACAATACTATTATAATGAATGCTACAAAACAAGCCGATAAAATATTAGATGATGCTAGAATGGGAGCAATAAGCGAACGTGATGAAATTATATTATCGGGTAGAAAACAAATTGAACAAGAGTTAAATAAAGTAAAAATAGAATTACAGAAACAAGTGGCAGAGTTAATAATAATTGGTTCTGAAAAAATTTTAGGTAAAAGCATACACGCTGACGATCATATTGATATATTAAATAAATTCATGAAACAACTGTAAATTTTAATAGGAAACTTTATGTCTGTAAGTACAACAATAGCGCGACCTTATGCAAGGGCAATTTTTGATATTGCAAAAAACAATAACTCATTTGATGAGTGGGATAATCTATTATCCTACTTATCTTGTATACTTGAAAATAAGAATATAAATGATTTTATTAAAAATAAAACAATATGTCATGACGATAAAGCGTTACTGATAAATAATCTTTTAAATTTAAAACAATCGTTTAACGTTACAACACAAGTATTATGTAATAGTTTTGTAAAAGCGTTGGCTTATTATAACAGATTGTTATATTTAAATGAAATAAAAAATTTATATGTTAAACATGTAAATACTTATTTAGGTAAATTAGAAGCATTAATAGAAATAGCTTCTAATATTAGCAATGAAACAAAAAATGAAATTATAATATGTTTGGCAAACAAATTTGAAAAAAAAATATCAGCTTTATTTAATATAAATGAAGTTTTGCTAGGCGGTTTTGTTGTTAAAATCGACGATTTTGTTTTAGATGCTTCTATAGCAGGCAACCTTATTTCTTTACGAAATAAAATTATGGTGTAATTTTTAATTAACAGGTGTAATAAAATATGTCTAAAATTTCTTTAAAAACATCCGAAATTAGTGATTTAATACGCGAGCGTATAGAAAAATTTGATGGTGGTATTATTACCAAAAATGAAGGAAGAATAGTGAGTTTAGCTGATGGTATTGTTAAAATACATGGATTAAGCGATGCACAATACGGGGAAAGACTTGCTTTTGAATCAGGCGTATTTGGTATTGCATTAAATCTAGAACAGGATGCAGTCGGAGCTGTAGTATTAGGTGATAGCAATAATTTAGCAGAAGGACAAACTGTGAGATGTACTGGAGAAGTCTTAAGCGTTCCTGTTGGTCCAGAATTATTAGGTAGAGTAGTAAATTCACTTGGTGAACCTATAGATGGTATGGGACCTATTAAAGCAAAATTGACTTCACCTATAGAAAAAGTAGCTCCTGGAGTAATTTGGAGAAAATCTGTCAGTCAATCATTAGCTACAGGTATAAAAGCAATAGACTCTATGATTCCTATAGGAAGAGGCCAAAGAGAACTCATAGTAGGTGATCGACAAACTGGTAAAACAGCAATAGCGATTGATACTATAATCAACCAAAAAAGTGGTGTAAAATGCATATATGTAGCAATAGGTCAAAAAGCTTCGTCTATAGCAAATGTTGTCAGAAAATTAGAAGAATTCAATGCTATGAAACATACTATAGTAGTAGCATCATCTGCTAGTGAATCAGCTGCGCTGCAATATATTTCTGTATATAGCGCATGCTCTATGGGTGAATATTTTAGAGATAACGGTGAAGATGCTCTAATAGTTTATGATGATTTAACAAAACAAGCATGGGCTTATAGACAAGTTTCGCTATTATTACGTAGACCACCTGGCAGAGAAGCTTACCCTGGTGATGTTTTTTATTTACATTCAAGATTACTTGAAAGAGCTTCTAGAGTTAATGTAGAATATGTAGAAAAATTTACAAAAGGTCTTGTGACTGGAAAAACAGGTTCTTTAACAGCATTGCCAATTATTGAAACACAGGCTGGTGATGTATCTGCTTTTGTACCTACAAATGTTATATCAATTACCGATGGTCAAATATTTCTAGAAACAGATCTATTTAATTCTGGTATTAGACCAGCAATAAATGCTGGGCTATCTGTTTCGAGGGTTGGTGGTGCAGCACAAACTAAAATAATAAAAAAACTAGGCGGTGGTATACGTTTATCATTAGCTCAATATAGAGAATTGGCTGCATTTGCTCAATTTGCATCAGACTTAGATGAAATAACAAAAAAACAAATAGAAAAAGGTAAAAGAGTCACTGAGATGATGAAACAAAAACAATATACCCCTTTGTCTGTTGGTGAAATAGCTTTATCATTATTTTCTGTAGAACTTGGATATTGCGATAATATTGAGGTTACAAATTTAATGGAATTTGAAAAAGGTCTTCATACTTTTGTAAAAGATAATTTTAAAGATATACTTGATCACATAAATAAATCTGGAAATTATGATGTTGATATAGAAAAACAATTTCATAATATTTTACAAGAATATAAAAAATTGATGTAATAATAGGATTACTTAATGAGCAGTACTAAAGAAATAAGAAATAAAATAAAAAGTATTCAAAATACAAAAAAAATAACAAAAGCCATGGAAATGGTAGCTGCTAGTAAAATGAAAAAAGTTCAAGAATCCATGAATAATTCTAGACCTTATAACGAGAAAATAAAAGATGTTATAAAAAATCTTAGTGAAGGCGTTTTAGAATATAAACATCCATATATATTATCGCGTAATGAAAAAACTGTAGGCATAATTGTTATATCAACAGATAAAGGTTTATGTGGAGGTTTAAACGTAAATTTATTTAAACATTTCATGAGAAACTTATTAAAAACCCAAGAAGATAAAACAGAAATAAAAGCTGTTGTTATTGGCAAGAAAGGTGAACTGTTTGCTAATAAAATAGGGTTAAAAGTAGTAGGCAGTATAACAAATTTAGGCGATAAACCTAAAGTTGCTGATATGTTAGGTGTTATAAAAATAATGATTGATTTATATAAATCAAACGATGTTGATTCTGTATATTTATTATATAATAAATTTATTAACACTATGTCTCAAACTCCAATGTGTGAAAAAATAATACCTATTCAATACAACACATTTTATGATAATCAATCAAATAAAAAGTTGTGGGATTATTTATATGAGCCTGAACCTGAAAAACTAATGGAATTATTAATGAAAAGGTATGTTGAATCATTAGTTTATCAAGCTGTGGTTGAAAATATAGCATGCGAACAAGCTGCTAGAATGGTAGCTATGAAAAGCGCAAGCGATAACGCTGCTGATCTTATTGATAGTTTTAAATTAATTTATAACAAAGCAAGGCAAGCTTCTATTACTAGAGAATTATCTGAAATAGTAGCCGGTGCTGATGCTGTTTAATTTTTAAGAGGTTTTTTCTTACATGAATAATGGTAAAATAGTTCAAATTATCGGGGCTGTTATAGATATTGAATTTCCTAGAGAAATTGTACCAAATATTTATGATGCATTGAATGTTAAAGATGTTAATTTAACACTTGAAGTACAACAACAATTAGGAGATGGTGTTGTACGTGCAATAGCTATGGGTTCATCAGAAGGATTAAAAAGAGGCTTGTTAGTAGAAAATACAAAGACTCCAATAAAAGTGCCTGTAGGTAAAGGTACTTTAGGTAGAATTATGGATGTTTTAGGAACACCTATCGACGAATGTGGAGACATTATAACTGATGAAAAAATGCCTATTCACAGGAAAGCGCCAACTTTTGAAGAATTGGCTGGACAAAATGAATTATTAGAAACTGGTATTAAAGTGATAGATCTTGTATGTCCATTTGCCAAGGGCGGAAAAGTTGGACTTTTTGGCGGAGCTGGAGTTGGTAAAACTGTTAATATGATGGAATTAATAAGAAATATTGCTATAGAACATAGTGGTTATTCCGTGTTTGCAGGAGTTGGTGAAAGAACAAGAGAAGGTAATGACTTTTATCATGAAATGAAAGAATCTAATGTATTAGATAAAGTTGCTTTAGTTTATGGGCAGATGAATGAACCTCCAGGAAATAGACTAAGAGTTGCTTTAACAGGATTAACTCTCGCCGAAAAATTTAGAGATGAAGGTCGGGATGTGTTATTATTTATAGATAATATTTATCGTTATACTTTAGCTGGAACAGAAGTATCTGCTTTATTAGGTAGAATGCCATCCGCTGTTGGATATCAACCAACTTTAGCTTTAGAAATGGGTGAATTACAAGAACGTATCACTTCTACAAAAACTGGTTCTATTACATCAATACAAGCTATTTATGTTCCAGCTGACGATTTAACAGACCCATCTCCAGCCACAACATTTGCACATCTAGATGCTACTGTAGTGTTGTCTAGACAAATAGCAGAATTAGGTATTTATCCTGCTGTAGATCCATTAGATTCAACTTCCAGACAATTAGATCCACAAGTAGTTGGAGAAGAACATTATAAAGTAGCTCGTGATGTACAAAATACATTACAAAAATATAAAGAATTAAAAGACATAATTGCAATACTAGGAATGGATGAATTGTCAGACGCTGATAAATTGGCAGTAGAACGTGCTAGAAAAATTCAAAAATTTTTATCACAACCATTTTTTGTTGCTGAAGTTTTTACAGGATCAGCTGGGAAATATGTAAAATTAAAAGATACTATAGATGGATTCAGAGGGATAGTTGATGGTAGATATGATAACATACCAGAACAAGCATTTTATATGGTAGGTAATATTAACGAAGTACTTGAAAAAGCAAAAACGTTATAATATGGTTATTTAGATGGATAAATGTTTTGAATTAAATATAGTCACAACAGAAACACTAATATACTCAGGATTAGCTAAAAGATTAATAGCAACAGGCATTCTTGGCGAACTAGAAATACTTTATAATCATACACCTTTTTTAACTTCACTTGCTATAGGTCCAATTTGGTTCGAAGATCAAAATGGAAAATTAAATTCATTTATAATGTTAGGTGGTATTTTAGAAGTACAACCTAAAATATCAACTATATTAGGTGATTCTGTAATTAGAGCTGATAATTTAGATGAGGCTGCAGCTATTGAAGCTAGAAATAATAGCGAACGCATCTTTTCGAGAAAAGAAGCTAATATTGATTATGCTAAAGTTAAAAACGAATTAGCAATAGCTATAGCTCAATTAAGGTTAATAAGGAAAATAAAAGATAAACGCTAAATTAATTTATGTTGATATGGATATCAACATAAATTAAACTTAAAAAAAAATATAAGTATAATAAATTGCATATCACACTTCTATATACTCCTATTTGTCTATTTACTTTTTTTAAAAATAAGAGAGGTTTTTTTATGTTACATTTCTTAATAATTTTTTCATTTTTTATGTCTTTATCAAGTTTTGCATCAATGAGTCAGGTTAAAATATGTGGGGATGTCAATTTAGATTACCTGATTTGGAAGCGAGGAAATATTGACACAATTTTATCGAGCGTTTTTTTTAAAGAGACAAACATCACTATTAAAAGCGCACATGTTAATGACGTGAACTGTTATTTGAATTTCGAATTTTCTCCACAAAAGCTTGAATATTTAATAAAAGAAGCTTATATAAAAATTAAAAAACCGCAATTGATATTAAAGTTTGGGAAAATTTATCCATTTTATGACTTAGAAGATATAACATCTTCTACAAACAGAAGATTTATGGAAAAAGCATCATTAAAAGGATTTGAAGAAAAAAATCTTTTCGGTTTAATGATAAACTATATATCGACAATAAGCAACTTTTTTTATTATTTAGTAACCCCTGAATTATCGCCTCTAAACAATAAAACACAACCACCAAAATTCTCATCATTTTTAAGATTCTTTATAAAACTCAATAATCAAGATACTATATGGCATTTTGGTATTAACTATAAAGAACTAATAAGAAATCAATATGACGATGCTAAATATACTTCAGTATCTATAACAGATACGCCTTTTTTCATGCAAGCATATCCATATTCAAGAACACACTATACAGCCTTACCATCATATCGTGTTGTTGGATATGAAATAATAGGATTATTACAATCATTATGTATACAAATTGAAGCATTATTTAGCAGAGCTGGATGGAAAGATTTTGATCCAGAACTATATAATTCAATTACTCTACAATTAAGCTATATATTAACAGGCGAACATCATAAATATGATTTTCATAAAGGAACTATAAAAAATCCACAAACAAACGCGCCATTAGGCGCTTTTGAAATAACATTTAGACATTCGTTTAGTGATACTACTAGTAAAAATTCATTAATTAGTGGAGTTTGTAAAACAGACTCATATAAACACACTTTTAATGTTGGATTAAACTGGCACTTAAATACTAATGTAAAAATACAATTAAATTATACATACGAATCAATTATTTATAGATTAATTGATGACAAAAAAATTCACAGTTTTGGCATGGGTCTCAGATTTTCATTTTGATAAAAATTATAGTATACTAAACTAATAGATGTTATAATTATAAGAGGATTAAATGTCAAATATTAAAATAATATATAAAAAAACAATCAATATAATCTGTATTATACTTTTATTTTTTTTATTTTCTAATATATGCTTAGCTGAAACGGAAGATAATATAAGCTCAAAGATAAAAAAATGTGCAGCTTGCCATACATTAAATGGCAATAGCATCACACCTATTTGGCCTAAAATAGCAGAACAACATTCGGACTATTTATTAAAACAATTACTTGAATATAAAAAAGGTAAACAAGGAAACAGATTTGATCCAACAATGTTTAGCATGTTACAAGAACTGAATGAAAATGATATGACACAATTAGCTGAATATTTTTCAAAACAAACGTTAGAAAAAAGTAAAATAAAGTTTAATGAATCAGCATTTGCTTATGGTAAAAATTTATATTTATATGGAGATAAAAATAATAAAATAATTGGATGTGTTGGTTGTCATGGAATTGATGCAACAGGGAATAAATTAGCAAATTTTCCTAACTTAAAATGGCAGCATAAAGAATATATAATTTTGCAACTTAAAAAATTTCAAACTCATGAAAGATCAAACGATATGAATTATATAATGCAAGATATTGTAATCAACATGTCAAATGAACAAATTGATGCTTTAGCAACTTATATTTCATGTATAGAATAAGATGTTTTAAATAAATTGTGTATTAATCGTAGTTGTTTTACAATAATTGTCAACTTGCTTACTTTAAGGTTATAACATATGAAGTATTCTTTGAATGACTGGGCGCCAGAAAATGAAATATACTGGCATGAAAAAGGACAATATATTGCCAATAGAAATTTAATTATATCTGTGCCTTGTTTATTTTTAGCCTTTGCTGTCTGGTTTATCTGGTCAGCAACTGCGGTAAAATTAAACAGTATTGGGTTTAATTTTACAACTGAACAATTGTTTACATTAGCAGCTATTCCTGGATTAACGGGAGCTACACTAAGAATTTTTTATTCATTTATTGTACCAATTTTAGGCGGTAAAAATTGGACTGTTTTTTCAACTTTAACTTTATTGATTCCATGTATTGGAATAGGTTTAGCAATACAAAATGTTAACACGTCATATTCAACTATGTTATTATTAGCTGCTTTATGTGGTTTTGGTGGTGGAAATTTTTCATCATCTATGTCTAACATTAGTTTTTTTTATCCTAAAAAAAAACAAGGTACAGCGTTGGGATTAAATGCAGGACTTGGTAACTTAGGTGTCAGCGCATTACAATTTATAGCACCAGTAATAATAGTTATAGGAGGGATTGAATTTTTAACAGGTGCATCACAAACTGTTATATTAACAAATGGATCAACTCAAAGCATCTGGTTACAAAATATAGCATATGTTTGGATTATTCCAATAATAATCTCAAGTATAGCAGCATTCTTTTTGATGGATAATTTACCAACTGTAAAAAGTTCTTTAAAAGAGCAAGCAATAATTTTTAACAAAAAACATACATATTTAACAACATGGTTGTACGTAATGTCTTTCGGTTCTTTTATAGGGTATTCTGCTGCTTTTCCATTATTAATAAAAACTCAATTTACAGGAATAAATCCATTAACTTATGCATTTTTAGGTCCTATGTGCGGTGCTTTAATAAGACCATTTGGTGGCTGGTTATCTGATAAAATAAAAAGTGGCGCTCTTATTACATTTATAGATTTATTTATAATGATTATTTGTGTGTTTGGAGTTATTTTTTTTATTTCAGATAATAACAAAAATTTTTTAGGATTTTTTATATCATTTGTTTTATTATTTATTACAACTGGTATAGCTAATGGTTCTGTTTTTCAAATGATACCAATGATTTTTATACCTAAAGAATCAGCTGCAGTTCTTGGATTTAGTGCAGCTATAGCTGCTTACGGGGCTTTTTTAATACCAAAATCTTTTGGGTTTTCAATACAAAAAACCGGTGGTCCTGAATTAGCTTTATATTTTTTTATTCTATATTACTTTACATGTTTATTACTAACATGGTGGTACTATCTAAGAAAAAATGCTGAAGTTAAATGTTAATTTAATCATTTTATAATTTTAAAAAAAGGATAAAAAATATGAAGCATATTTTTACACGTCTTAGTTTTTTAAAAAAAATCAAGGGAACATTTTCTAAAAAACATGGAATTTTAACTAATGAAGACAGAAGTTGGGAAGAAATATATAGAAAAAGATGGCAACATGATAAAATTGCGCGTTCTACACACGGTGTCAATTGTACAGGTTCTTGTAGTTGGAAAATCTATGTTAAAAACGGAATAATTACGTGGGAAACACAACAAACAGATTATCCAAGAACTAGACCTGGAATGCCAAATCATGAACCAAGAGGATGTCAACGTGGGGCCAGTTATTCTTGGTATATCTATAGTTCAGCTAGGTTAAAATATCCGTTAATAAGAAGCAGTTTAGCATTATCATGGTATAACGCTAAAACTACATATATTAATCCCATAGATGCATGGACAAGCATTCAAAGTGATGCTATAAAACGATCTGAATACATATTAGACAGAGGTAAGGGTGGTTTTATAAGAGGAACATGGACTGATTTAAATGAACTTATTACAGCAGCTAATATTTATACAATTAAAAAATATGGGCCGGATAGAGTGTGCGGATTTTCTCCGATTCCTGCTATGTCGATGATTTCATATGCTGCTGGAAGTAGGTATCTGTCTTTAATAGGTGGTGTGTGTTTAAGTTTTTATGATTGGTATTGTGATTTACCTCCAAGCTCACCACAAGTGTGGGGCGAACAAACAGATGTGCCTGAAAGTGCAGATTGGTATAATTCATATTTTATAATCCTTTGGGGTGGTAATGTACCACAAACAAGAACACCAGACGCACATTTTTTTACAGAAGTACAATACAAAGGTGCAAAAACTGTTGTTGTATCTCCAGATTTCAGCGAAGCTGCTAAACTTACTGATCTATGGTTACCAATAAAACAAGGTACAGATTCAGCACTATTGATGGCACTAGGACATGTAATTTTAAAAGAATATTATTTATCAAGTAACACAAAGAGTAACTATTTTATTACTTACGCTAAAACATACACAGATATGCCATGTTTAATTATATTAGATGAAACATCTGATGGTTACATTCCTGGAAGATTTCTAAGAGCTTCTGATATTCATTCATTTTCAAAAGAAAAGAATGCTGAATGGAAACCATTAATATATGATAATAATTCAAAAACCTTATGTATATTAAAGGGTTCTATTGGGTATAGATGGGATGAAAGTAAATTATGGAATTTAAAAAATGAAACCTTAGACCCATTATTATCATTTATTGATGATTATGATAATATAATCACTGTATGCTTCCCATATTATGCTAGTGCGACATATACACACAATTATTTTAAAAATACCCATCATGATTCTATACTAAAAAAATCAGTACCTGTGAAAATATTAAACATTAATAATAAAAAAATTTTAATAACAACTGTTTTTGATTTGATGGTAGCTAATTATGGTATAGATAGATTAAATTATGAAAGTTCATCTTATAACGACAACACTCCATATACACCATACTGGCAAGAAGCAATAACAGGTATTAATAAAAACACAGCTATTACATTAGCTAGACAGTTTGCTGAAAATGCAAATAAAACTCTTGGTAAAAGTCTAATAATAACAGGTGCTGGTTTGAATCATTGGTATCATATGGATATGAATTATAGAGGTATGATAAATATACTAATGATGTGTGGATGCATAGGTGTTAGTGGTGGCGGTTGGGCACATTACGTTGGACAAGAAAAATTACGCCCACAAGCAGGTTGGTTGCCGTTAGCTTTTGCTTTAGATTGGAAACGTCCACCAAGATTAATGAATGCTACATCTTTTTTTTACACTCATACATCACAATGGCGTCATGAAAAATTAAATATAACAGAAATCTTATCACCACTGTCAATTAATAAAGACAAATTCAAACATTTTAGTTTATTAGATTTTAATATAATGGCAGAAAGAATGGGATGGTTACCATCAGCACCTCAATTAGATATAAATCCATTAACAATAATGAATGATGCAAAAAAACACAATGACGATCCAATAAAATATTTATTATCATCATTGTCATCTGAAAAAATTAAATTTGCAGCAGAAGATCCAGATAACTATAATAATTTTCCTAGAAATATGTTCGTTTGGAGATCTAATTTACTAGGTGCGAGTGGTAAAGGCCATGAATATTTTTTAAAATATTTATTAGGTATAGAAAGTGGACTTATCGAAACTGATGAAATTGAAACAAACACAATTAAGCCTATAAATGCTATATGGAGAGATGCTACAAACGATGGTAAATTAGATTTATTAATAAACATAGATTTTCGTATATCAACAACTGGGTTATACGCAGATATAGTATTACCTACAGCGTCATGGTATGAAAAAGATGATTTAAATACATCTGATATGCATCCATTTATACATCCTTTGTCAGCAGCTATAGATCCAGTTTGGGAAACTAGAAGTGATTGGGAAATATATAAAGGTTTAGCAAAATCCTTTTCAGATATTGTGCGTAAATATAAATGTTTTGAACACATAGAACAAGATATTGTTTTAACTCCACTCTTACATGACACACCATTAGAGTTAGGACAAGCATTAGACGTCAAGGAATGGAAATATAATGAAATTGAAATGATACCTGGGAAAACCATGCCAAACATAACTATTGTAGAAAGAAATTATGATTGCATAGATCTACAATTTATGTCGCTCGGTCCATTATTAAAAAAATTAGGTAATAATTGTAAAGGATTATCTTGGAATACAGATCTAGAAATTGATTTCATTGGTAAAATAAATGGTTTAGTTAAAACTGATGGAATTTCAAAAGGTTTACCGAAAATCGATACAGCTATAAATGCAGCTGAAATAATTTTATTATTAGCACCTGAAACAAATGGAGAAGTTGCAGTTAAAGCATGGCATTCTTTAGAACAAAAAACTGGTCTACATCATGTTCATTTAGCAACAAATAGAGAATGTGATAAAATACGTTTTAGAGATATTATCGCACAACCTAGAAAAATAATATCATCTCCGATTTGGAGTGGTATTGAATCAGAACATGTTTCTTATAATGCAGGTTATACTAATGTTACTGAATTTATCCCATGGAGAACATTAACTGGCAGACAACAATTTTACCAAGATCATTTATGGATGAGAGAATTCGGAGAAAGTTTGTGTGTATATAAACCACCAATTGATACAAAAACAATTTCTTATTTAATGAAAAATTCAAAAGAAAATGTAATTGCATTAAATTTTATAACGCCACATCAAAAATGGGGTATACACAGTACATATTCTGAAAATCTTTTAATGTTAACTCTCAACAGAGGCGGACCTGTAATTTGGATTAGCGAACTTGATGCTAAAAAAATAAACATTAATGATAATGATTGGATCGAAGCTTATAATATAAATGGTTCAATTGTAGCTCGCGCTATTGTAAGTCAACGAATTCCAGAAGGAATGAGTTTAATGTATCATGCACAAGAAAAAATAGTAAATGTTCCATTGTCAGAAATAACAGGGTTAAGAGGCGGTATTCATAATTCTGTAACAAGAGTCTCTCTAAAACCAACACATATGATAGGTGGATATGCACAACAAGCATGGGGTTTTAATTATTACGGTACTGTAGGAGCTAATAGAGATGAATTTATTATCGTGAAAAAAATGGCAAAAATTAATTGGGGTTATGATGAAAGTTTAAACATGGAGAATTTAAAATGAAAATAAGAGCTCAAATGGGTATGGTTCTTAATTTAGACAAATGTATAGGATGTCATACTTGTTCAGTAACATGTAAAAATGTATGGACATCAAGAAAAGGTGTAGAATATATGTGGTTTAATAACGTAGAAACTAAACCTGGCATAGGTTATCCTAAAGAATGGGAATCACAAGAAAAATGGAATGGTGGTTGGAAAATAAACGACGATGGACATCTAGAACCAAACATTGGCGGAAAATTAAATATATTAATAAAATTATTTGCAAATCCTGATTTACCGTCAATAGACGATTATTATGAACCATTTACATTTAATTATAGTTATTTATCTAATGCACCCAAAAGTAGACATACTCCAACAGCAAGACCTATATCAATTATCACCGGCAAATATTTAGATACAATAAAATATGGACCAAACTGGGAAGAGATTCTTGGTGGAGAATTCGAAAAAAGATCTAAAGATATAAATTTTGAAAATATTAATAAGGATATATACGGAAAATTTAAAAATACTTTTATGTTTTATTTACCAAGATTATGCGAACATTGTTTAAATCCTGCTTGTGTTGCAGTTTGTCCATCTGGAGCAATATATAAAAGAGAAGAAGATGGTATAGTTTTAATTGATCAAAATAGATGTAGAGGGTGGAGAATGTGTATTAGCGCTTGTCCTTACAAAAAAATTTACTATAATTGGCATTCAGGAAAATCTGAAAAATGTATTTTTTGTTATCCAAGAATAGAATCTGGTGAAACAACTGTATGTTCAGAAACATGTGTTGGAAGAATTAGATCTGTTGGTGTAATACTATATGATGCTAATAAAATTTTAGAAGCAGCTTCTACAGAAAAAATTGAAGATTTATATGAAAATCAATTGAATATTTTTTTAAATCCACATGATCCACATATAATAAAAGAAGCGTTAAAACAAGGTATATCAGAAAAATGGATAGATGCTGCTCAAAACTCACCTATCTATAAAATGGTTGTAGAATGGAAAGTAGCATTACCACTGCATCCTGAATACAGGACACTACCTATGGTATGGTATATACCACCATTAAGTCCTATTCAAGATACTATAGATGCATCAAAAATAAGTGTCAATGGTATATTCCCTGATATTAATGATTTAAGAATTCCTATAAAATACTTAGCAAATTTATTAACAGCAGGAAATGAAAAACATGTAATAACGTCGCTAAAAAAAATGTTAGCAATGCGTGTTTATATGCGTGATAAATTAGTTAATAATATTATAAATACAGATATATTAAAACATGCTGAGTCATCAATAACAGAAATTGAAGATATGTATCGTTATATGGCTATAGCAAATTACGAAGACAGATTTGTTATTCCAACCGCAAGAAGAGATATGTTAGGTGATGCATTTGCATATAGAAGTGGTGCTGGATTTGGTTCTGATGAATGTAATTCGGAATCAATTAATATCGCCTCTAATTTAAAAAACTTGTTCGGTGGTATATAAATTTGATTAAATCTAAGACATATAAAATATTGTCTGTTTTATTGTCATATCCTGATTTAACTATGAAAAAAGATATTAACTACGCTTATAAGCTGCTAGAAAACGATTTAATAATATCTAGTAATAACATAACCATAATAAAAAATTTAATACAATTTATAAATACATCTAATTTAATATACTTACAAGAATATTATGTTTCTATATTCGATAGAAAAAAAGATTTTTCTCTTTATTTATTTGAACATATACATGGAGATTCTAGAGAAAGAGGCATGGCTATGATAGATCTGTTAGATTTATATAAAAAATCAAATTTTATACTTACTCAAACAAATGAATTACCAGATTTTTTACCTTTATTTTTAGAATATCTCTCGGTAATACCAGAAAATAAATCTGCACTACTACTTGGAGAAATTATTAATATAATAGCAGTTTTAGGAAAACGATTAAAGCTTATAAACAGTGAATATTATTCTATATTTGAATTATTAGAATCTATATCACCTGTTAAATGCGACAGTAAAATAATTACACAATTAATTTCAACATTTAAATCAGCAACTAGTTTAGATAAAGAGTGGGAAGAACCAAAAATTTTTTAAGGAATTTTTATGATGTTAAATAAAATGTTATTCTTATATTATCCGTACATTGCTATATTTATGTTTGTTATTGGATCAATATATAGATATGAATACAATCAATATTCCTGGAAAACAAGTTCCAGTCAATTTTTTGAAAAAAAAATATTATTTTGGGGTAGTAATTTATTTCATGTTGGAATTATTTTTTTATTACTTGGACATTTTTTTGGATTATTAACCCCAAAATTTATATACAGTGTTTTTATAACACCAGAAAAAAAACAAATTGTAGCAATGACATCTGGTGGCATTGCTGGAATAATTTGTTTTATCGGTTTAACACTACTAACTTATCGTAGATTTTATTTTGACCATGTTTATAAAACTACACAACCTTCTGATGTGATAGTAATAATTTTATTATATATACAATTGATATTAGGATTAATTTCAATAATAATATCTTACAATCACATTACAGATCCATCTTCTATGATCGCATTTGCAAACTGGGTTCAAGGAATAGTTTTGTTTTCAGGCGATATTCATACATATATAATTAATGAACACTGGATATTCAAAACTCATTTATTTATAGGCATGAGTATATTGTTAATTTTTCCATTTACTAGACTTGTACATATTTTCAGTATTCCATATTTATATATATTACGCGATGGTTATCAAATAGTAAGAAGTTTAAAATAATCTATGAAAAAATAACATTATGACTATTTTACAAACACAAACATTTAATCTTAATGATTATACAACTAAATATGACACGATTAGAGCACTTGCAGCTAGTACATTTGCATTTACAATATGTTTTGCTGTCTGGACTATATTTTCAATCATAGGTGTTAAAATAAAATATGAAATTGGATTAAGTGATACACAATTTGGTATTCTAATCTCTACTCCAATTTTAACTGGATCGTTATCTAGATTATTTCTAGGTATCTTGGCTGAACAATACGGTGGACGAATAATTTTAACCGGGTTAATGATTATATCAGCAATATGCACATGGATATTAACATATTCTAATAGTTATTATGAATTCTTAATAATAGCACTTGGTGTAGGCCTTGCTGGAGGCTCTTTTTCTGTTGGTGTCACATATGTTTCAAAATGGTTCGATAAAGATAGGCAAGGAACAGCACTAGGAATATTTGGTATGGGAAATTTTGGATCAGCAATAACAAATTTATTTGCACCATTTTTACTATATTTAGGTTGGCAAGGTGTTGTAAAAATATATGCTGTATCATTATTATGTTCAGCTATTTTATTTTTTTTATTTACAAAAACAGATCCAACAGTCCTACATAGACATAAATTTAACATCAAATTTGATAATTCAATTAAACAACTAGAACCACTAAAAAACTTACAAGTATGGCGTTTTTCTTTTTATTATTTTTTTGTTTTTGGTGCTTTTGTAGCATTAGCATTATGGTTACCACGTTATTATGTTGGAGTATATGGATTAGATATAAAAACAGCAGGTATGTTGACTGCTTTATTTTCTTTTCCAGGAAGTGTATTTAGAGCTCTTGGTGGTTGGATGTCTGACAAGATAGGTGCAAGAAAAATACTTTACTACACATTTATTTTCTCATGCATACTTTTATTTATACTATCCTATCCATCAACAAATTACCTCATTCAAGGGATTAACGGAGATATAAATTTTTCATTACAAATAAGCTTACCAGTATTTGTGTCATGTACATTTATTTTAGGATTTTTCATGTCATTGGGTAAAGGTGCTGTATACAAACATATTCCTATATATTATTCAGCTAATGTAGGCTCTGTTGGTGGAATAGTTGGGTTAATAGGCGGTCTTGGAGGATTCACATGTCCGATAATATTTGGTATATTAAATGATATGGTTGGTATCTGGACTAGTTGTTTTATGTTTTTATTCTTAATTGCGTTTTTTGCTCTAATTTGGATGCATTTTTCTATATTATATATAAATAAAAAACAGAGTTTGTAATAATGCATACTTTGAAAGATAATTATAATAGATACTTTTCTTATTTACGTTTATCTATAACTGAAGCATGTAATTTTAGATGTAATTATTGTATGCCAGCCTCTTTTAAAACTAGTGATAAAAATAAATTATCATTAAATGAAATATATAATTTAGTAACAGCTTTTACAGAATTAGGTGTAAATAAAATTAGATTAACAGGTGGAGAACCAACCACAAGAAAAGATTTTATACATATAGCTAAAATGATATCGTCATTTTCCGCAATCAAATCATTAGTATTTACAACAAATGGTTATAAATTAACAGATTTAATTACAAATTTATTAGATTGCGGATTTACTGGAATAAATATAAGTTTAGATACATTAAATAAAGAAAAATTTTCTATCATAACACATAGAAATTATTTTGACAAAGTATATGAAGGTATTCTACGAATCTTAACTCTAAATTTAGACATTAAGATAAATGTTGTATTATCAGATTTATTTTCATTTGACGATTTTGAAAATTTTTATTCATTAACAAAGTATAAAAATCTTACTATAAGATTTATAAACCAAATGGAAACAAATTTTGTAAAAAAAAAAAAAAATAGATCTATTGATGTAAATTATATACTCACTTTTCTAAAAAAGAATAATTGGACATTAACAAATGAAAAATTCATTTCAGCAGGGCCTGCTTTAACGTTAATAAACAAGAATTTCATGGGTAAAATAGGTATTATCAATCCTTATTCAAATTCATTTTGTTTAAGTTGTAATAGATTGCGCATTTCATCTCAAGGTAATTTACATCTATGTCTTTTTGGTGGTAAATCTTATTCTATTAGGCATTTCTTAGATTCAAAAACTAAAAAATTTTTACTACAAAAGTTTTTAATAGAAACTACAAAAATTAAAGGTTATTCTCATTTTCTAGATTATAAAAATTTTGGAGAATTAACTACATTTTCTTCAATAGGTGGTTAATTTATAAATATGAATAAGTTTATTTATAATAAAACATCATATAATATGATAAACATTTCTAATAAAACTGTTTCATACAGACGAGCGTGTGTTAGTGGTTCTATTAATGTAGGAAAAACAATATTTAATTTAATAAAAAATAAAAAAATAGAAAAGGGTGACCCTTTAGTGCTTGCTGAAATAGCTGGTATAACAGCCGCAAAAAACACAAGCATGTTAATATTATTATGTCATCAAATTAATATAGAAAATGTTTTTATAAACATAACAATGGATGAAACTACTTATACAATAAACGTTTACTGTATAGTTTTTGCAAACTCAAAAACAGGTGTTGAAATGGAAGCTATGTGCGGCGTCTATGCCGCTTTATTAACAATATACGATTTAACAAAAAAATTTAATCCATTTATTTTAATTAACAACGTTAAATTATTATTTAAAGATGGTGGAGAAAATGGTTTGATTTTAGGATCAATAAATAATATACCATATCATCTACAAACTTTTTTTTTAGATACTAAATTAATGTTTAACAACATAACAATAGTTATAATAACTCTAAGCGATAGAGGATCAAAAGGTTATTATGAAGATTTATCAGGGCAAGTAATTGCAGATTTTTTTAATGTAAGACATGCTACATTATTATATAAGATTATCATACCAGATGATCAAGATATTTTAAAAAATATCTTAATAAAAGTAACAACTAAACATACCCCACATATTATATTAACCACAGGTGGCACAGGTTTATCTAAAAATGACATTACAACTAATATAGTTTCAAATGTATGTGATAAACATATACCTGGAATATCTGAATTTCTACGTTTATCTGGATCATATCAATCAATAACATCATGGTTAAGTTCTTCATTTGCTGGCATTTATAAAAAATCTTTAATAATTTGTTTACCAGGAAATCCATCTGCAGTATTTGAAAGTTTAAATCTATTAGAAGAATTACTCTTTCATTCTATAGAAATAGTCACAAAATCATGATAAATTATTTTAAAGCATTATCTATAATTTTTAATAATATGAATAAGCATTTTCAAATTATTAAAATAAAAAACAACTACTTATCAGAAACATTATATCAAATAAATTCAAATGATATATATTCTGATAAAAATATCCCATCATTTAACAATTCAGCAATGGATGGATATGCTGTAAAACAAGAAATATTAACAAAAAATATAGATAAAAATCAACAAATTACAGTGGTAGAAAAAATAAAAGCTGGAGATAATATTAGTACTAAAAAATTTGATAAAAATAACGCAGTTGCTATTATGACAGGAGCAAAAATTCCGCGAGAATTTGATACTGTAATAAAACTTGAGGATGTAAAAAACAGTGATAATAATTATATCATACCTATTAGACACATTAAAAAAGGTGATAATATCAGATTTATTGCTGAAGACTTCAAAAAAAAAGATCTACTTATAAAAAAATGCACACGACTAGATTATAATAATATTATAACGTTAGCAACTTGTGGAATAATTAAATTAAATACACTAACTGCGCCAAATTTTTTTTTAATATCCACAGGAAATGAAATTTCAGACATTAAAACGAATTTTAATTCAGAATGTTTAATATATAATTCATCTGCTCCATATTTAATTACGTTGTTTAAATCAATGTTTTTTGATTTAATTTATTTAGGCATTTCAAATGACGACATATATATTTTTCTAGAAAAACTACGTAAAATGCTTGTTGTCACATACATAAACGTCTTTATTACAACAGGAGCTATATCAAAAGGTATATATGATTTTATACCTAACATATTAAAAAAAATAGGAATAAAAATAATATTTCATTTCGTAAACATAAAACCAGGGAAACCTATTTTATTCGCTATGTATAAATCACATGTATTTTTCTTCTGTTTGCCAGGAAATATAATATCATCAATAGTTGGATTTAGATTTTTTATTCATCCATTTATAAAACATTTTTTCAAACAAGATCTAGAAAAACCTATAAAAGCTAAATTATTTAATGATCCCATAAAAAAAATCAAGAAAGACACTTTTTTAAAAGGTTATTGTTATATAAATAATTCTATTTTAAAAGTAAAAATATTAAAAAACCAAGAATCATTCAAAATAAAACCATTATTAAATTCAAATTGCTTTGTTTTTTTAAAAAAAAATGATATTATAAGAAAAAATAGTTTAGTATCTATTTATCTTTATAAACCATCTTATTAAATTAGCTATTTATGCTTAAAATAAAAATTAAATTTTTTGGAATATTAAAAGATTATTTTGATGATATAGATTTAAATATAGAACCTAACTCAACATTATTATCTTTAAAAGAACATATAATAAATAAACATTTAGATAATACTTCGTATTATTTAAAACAAACAATCTATAAATCAATATTTTCAAACAATGATAAATTTCTAGATGATAGTGAAAATATAAAAGAAAATTGTACAATATATTTATTGCCGCCATTTTCTGGAGGCTAAATTGACGTACAATATTAAAATAACAACCGAACAAATTGATTTAGCTTCTATTCCTTGTTTCTTAAATCAAAACACTGGTGCAACTGTCATATTTTTAGGAACTATAAGAAAAATTAATAAGTCAAAAAAAGTTCAACAAGTTTTGTATGTAATATTTAATGACTTATTTAAATCTATATTTAAAAAAAAATGCTTACAATTATTACATGAAAAAAAAAATATAAGAATATATATTATACAAGCGTCTGGTTTATTAATAGTTGGTAATATAAATTCGCTTATAGCAGTGGCAGCTGTGAACAGACAAGACGCTTTCTATATATGCAGAGATTTAGTAGAAACATTAAAGTATAACGCTCCAGTATGGAAAAAAGAATTTTATTTAGATGGATCTTTTAGTTGGTTAAATGTTTAGATATATTATAACGATATTATTAGCCGGTGGAAAATCATCAAGATTTGATATAAATAAACCATTTATAACTATTAATAATATTTATTTGTTAGACAGATTAATTTATAAATTATTAGACGTAGGTTTTTTTTTGTTGTTATTAGCGGGTATCATAAGAATTATACTTATATAACTGATAAATTACCACTATTAGGTCCATTTGGATTTTTATATACATTAAATTCTTACTATATATATAATAAATTATTTTTAATAATGCCATGTGATATAACTTATATAAATAGAAATATTTTATTTACTCTAATACTAACAAGCAATAACAGTTACTCTTTTTTTTTTACATATCAGATTTTCCCAGTAATACTAACTATATCAAAAACAACATCGTTTTTTATTCATCAATTTTCATTATTTAACAAATTAAAATTAAGAACTATGAAATTTCTATTAACTTCTGTATTAAATAAAAAAATAAAAACACCATGGTTTAAAAAAAATAAATTAATAAACATTAACTCAAAACTTTATTTATTTATAAAATAATAAATAATTTTTAAAATTAAATAATAATTAAAACTTTTATGTTACACTCCACAATTTTAATCAGTTTAAACATAGCATTATCAATATTGATATGCTTATATTTTATAAAAAATATCCTTTCAATACCTCCAGGAACTGCAAAAATGATAGAAATTTCACAAATAATAAGTGTTGGTGCAAAAACTTATTTAAAAAGACAATATAAAACTATAATGTTAGTTAGTTTTTTTCTTGGACTGTTAATATTAATTTTTTTTAATAAATTTTACCTTTATGGTTTTACTATTGGCGTTTTATTATCAGCTGTTTCTGGATATATAGGCATGTTAATATCTGTAAAGGCAAATGTTAGAACAACTAATGCTATAAGAATAGGGACATTAGAAGATGCTCTGAAATTATCATTTACTGCAGGTGGAATAACAGGACTACTAGTTATTAATCTCAGTTTATTAGGAGTTTTCATATTATATAACTTATTAAGTTATTTTAATTTACCTAAGCAAATAATACTAAATTCTCTTATATCTTTAGCTTTAGGCGCATCATTAATATCAATTTTTGCTAGATTAGGTGGAGGAATTTTCACTAAAGCGGCAGATATTGGGGCAGATTTAGTCGGTAAATTAGAAATAGGAATACCAGAAGATGATTACAGAAATCCAGCTACAATAGCTGATAACGTTGGAGATAATGTGGGAGATTGTGCTGGAATGGCTGCAGATTTATACGAAACATGCTGCGTTACAAATATAGCTGCTATGGCATTGATAAATATTTTTTGTCAAAATGACACCTTTTTATTATTTCCATTAATGTTATCGTCATTATCAATTTTTGCAACAATATTAGGGATAAACTCTATCAAATTAATAAAAAACAATGTAATGTATTCTTTATATAGAACATTTTTTATAACAATAGCATGTTCTATAACAACAATATTTTTATATATTATTCTAATATTTGGCTGGAACATTAATATTAGTTCGTCTGATTATATTATAATTGGGAAAAATGTATTTTTATGTTCAATAACAGGAATGCTATTAACACTAGCAATAATGATAATTACTGAATATTATACATCAACACAATACTCACCTGTAAAAAATATCGCTAAAATATCACAACATGGACATGCTCCAAACATAATATATGGATTAGCTGTTTCCATGGAATCAACAGCTTTACCTATCTTATTTATAATCATAGCTATGTTAGTCTCTTATTATTTAATGGGAATAATAGGAATAGCTATAGCAGCTGCAAGTATGGTATCACTTGCCGGAATAATAATAACATTAGATGCTTATGGCCCAATAACTGATAATGCTGGAGGCATAGCAGAAATGGCAAAATTATCAACAGACATAAGAAAAAAAACAGACATATTAGATGCTGTAGGTAATACAACAAAAGCAATAACAAAAGGTTATGCTATAGGATCTGCAGGGTTAGGCTCATTAGTATTATTTATAACATATACTGAAGATTTAAAATATTATTGTAATAATCTTATATTAAATTTCTCATTAGAAAATCCTTTCGTTATAAGTGGGCTTTTTTTTGGAGGTATAATACCATATCTTTTTTCCTCATTTAGCATGAAAGCTGTAGGTAACGTAGCTTCAAAAGTAGTAAACGAAATTAAATTACAATTTTTAAACGAAAAATGTATTGATGAAAATTTTAAACCAAATTATACTAGAGTGATAGATCTTCTAACAAAAGAAGCGATAAAAGAAATGATCCTTCCATCTTTATTACCAATTTTTTTACCAATTTTATTATATTCTTTCATATATATGTTTTTTGATAAAACTAATGCTTTCATTACGTTGGGAGCTATGCTATTAGGAACAATAATAATTGGTATATTTTTAGCTATTTCAATGACATCTGGTGGTGGAGCGTGGGATAATGCAAAAAAATATGTCGAAGATGGAAACTATGGTGGAAAAAATTCAATAACTCATAAAGCCACAATAACAGGCGATATGGTTGGTGATCCTTATAAAGACACAACAGGGCCAGCTATTAATCCACTTATAAAAGTGTCAAATATAATTTCTTTATTTATAATTTTTTTTATCGCAAAAATATAAAAATAAATGTTTTATGGAAAAATCTTATGTATTCTAGGACCAACATGCGTTGGAAAAACAAATTTAGCACTTAATCTATCATTATTATTACCAATAGAAATAATAAGCGTAGATTCAAGTATGATATATACACACATGTCTATAGGTACTGATAAACCCCATATTTTTTATTTGATGAAAATAAAACACCATTTAATAAATATATTAGATCCAAAAGAAAAGTATTCTGTTACAGATTTTTGTTTAACTTCACTAAAATTATTAGAAACTTGTTGGAAAAATAATAATTTACCAGTATTCGTTGGTGGTAATTTAATGTACATGTGGATTTTTCAAAATCTTTTTTTAAAAATTAATGCAAAATATTTACCAACAAATAACATTAATTTTATAAATATAGGGATAATACCTAATAATAAAATTAGTTATAAAAAAGATATAACCACGCGTTTACAAAAAATGTTATATAATGGATTGATAGAAGAAGTATTCTTACTTCATAACAGGGTCGATATAAATTTAAAATTAAATTCAATACATTCAATTGGTTATCAAGAATTATGGTTATATTTAGATAACAAAATTAATTTCAAAGAAGCAAAACAATTAATAATAACTTCCACACTAAATTTAGCAAATAAACAATTATTGTGGTTAAAAAAGTGGCAGTCGACAATATTTTTATTTGATTCTAAAAAAAAATATATTTATTTAAATATACAAACACTTGTACACAATTATTTTTTAAAAAAATAACATGAGGATATTACATGGTTAATAGAATTAATAATTTTTCAATATTGAATTCAAATAAATTTATTAATTTCTTTTGGTTAAAATGCAAAAATTTTTTAGGATTATTAAATAATTCTCCTAATAATAGCACTGATAAAAAAAGAAATATACTAGTAACAACAATATTTTTTTTAATAGTCGGTTATGCAATAATAGGTTTTTATATAGTTAAACCAGCAGAACAAGCTGTAATAACTAGATTAGGTAAATATAATCATGTTGCTTTTCAAGGACCTCATTGGATAGCATATTTTCTAGAAAAAAAACAAATCGTAAACACAGAAAAACTTGAACGTAGTAGTCATTATGGTTCTAATATGTTAACTAAAGATGAAAATATAATAACAGTAGAGATAGAGGTTCAATATAGAATTAATGATGTAGAAAAATATTTATTTAATTTAGTAGAACCTGATAAAAGTCTAAAAGAAGCAGCTGATAGCGCATTAAGACAGGTTGTTGGCTACTCAGAATTAGACTTTTTAATGACATTAGGTAAAGAACAAGTAGCATCAGAAATACATGAGCAATTACAACATATTTTAGATTCATACAATTCTGGAATATATATATCAATTGTTGCATTGAAAGATGTTAGAATACCAAACGATATTAAAAATTCATTTGATGATGTAATAAAAGCACAAGAAGAAAAAGAACAATTAAAACATCAAGCAGAATCATTTGTTAATAAAATAATACCAGAAGCTAAAGGTGAATCCATAAGAATATTAGAAGCAGCAAATGCATATAAGCAAGAAGTTATATATATAGCTGAAGGTGATGTAGCTAAATTCAAATTAATACTGACAGAATATAAAACAGCACCAGAAATAACACGAATAAGAATATATCTTGATACTTTAGAATATATTTTATCAAAGACAACAAAAGTGTTAATAGATATAAACAAAAGTAATAATATAATTTATTTACCAATAGATAAATTATTATTAAATAATAATCCACAATTAACTTTAAGAAAAAATAAATAAGAAGGTATTTTATGTATATATTTTATTTTATATCTTTAATTTTATTAATTATTGCACTAGCTCCATTTTGTCTATTTGTAGTATATGAAACTGACAGAGCATTAATTGAATACTTAGGTAAGTTAAAAATAGATAAAACAACTAACTTAACAAAAATCTATACTCCTGGGTTACATTTTAAAATACCAGGATTACAAGTTGTAAGAACATTTGATTTGCGATTAAAAATATTAGATTCACAATGTTATAGGATTACAACAAAAGAAAAAAAAGATGTATTAGTAGATTTTTACGTTTTATGGCAAATAAAAGACTTAACATTATATTTTACAAGAACTGGTGGGTACAGAGCCAAAGCAGAACAACTGTTAAAACAAAAAATAATATCCGATTTGAAAGCAGAGTTTGGTAGACACACAGTACAAGAGGTAGTCTATGGAGAAAGATTAGAATTAATGTTTAAATTACGCGAAGAAATAGAAAGTAATACAAGAAGTATTGGGATTTCAGTTATAGACGTAAGAATAAAAAGAATAGATTTACCAGACGAAGTAAGAGATTCTGTTTACAATAGAATGAGAGCAGAAAGAGAAAGAGTCGCTAGTGAAATAAGAGCTACTGGAAGAGCTGAAGCATTAAAATTACAAGCATATGCAGATAAAGAAAAGCGTATAATCTTAGCTGATGCTATGAAAGATGCTAAAAGAATCAGAGGTGAAGGGGACGCATTAGTAACAAAGATATATTCAGATGCATACAATTTAGATCAAGAATTTTATAGCTTTTATAGAACATTAGACGCATATAAAAATGCTTTTTCTAACAAAACTGATATTTTAATTATAACTCCTGATGGAGAGTTTTTCAAATATTTTAAAACGCCACAACCTTGTTAATGTCATGGTCACTTATAAAAGTAAAGATTTAACTATTGGATTAAAAATTGAATTAAATAACGAACCATATGTTATTCTAGACATTAATTTTGTTAATATTGGCAGAGGCCAGGCTTTTAACAAATTAAAGTTAAAAAATATATTAAATGACATAATAATAATTAAAACAGTAAAAATAGGTGAAAAAATAAAATCTGCTGACGTAATATCAAAAAATATAAAATTTTTATATAAAACTGATGACTCTTATTGTTTTTTTGATAATATATTATCTGAATACTATGATGTTTCAAATAACATAATAGCACCTTGCAAAAAATGGATGAAAGATGGAAATGATTATACAGCTATCTTTTGGAATAATAATATAATAGAAATAAAAGCATCAAAGTTTGTAGAATTGAAAGTTATTTCTACTGATGACATAAAAAGGGACTTTGGTACACATAAAAATTCTAAATATGCTAAACTAGAAACAGATTTTTTAATAAAAGTTCCGATTTTTATCAAAGAAAATGATGTAATTAAAATAGATACAGAAAGTGATGAATATATATCTCGTATAAATACCTAATAATGTTCATCTATTTAATTAATAAAAAATATTTATTAAAACTAGGTTATATCTTATCAAAAACCATTAAAACAGATTTAACTTTTTTTTTAATAGGGAATATTGGAATTGGGAAGACATTGTTAAGTAAAAGCATTATTGGATGTTATATGAGATATAAAAATATCATTAAAAGCCCAACATATAATGTTATAACAAGTTACTTTTATAAAAACATATGGTTTCATCATATTGATTTTTTTAGAATAACTAACATAACAGACATGTTTAATATAGATTTATACGATTATTTAAATAAAAATTCTACAGTATTTATAGAATGCTACGATCAGCATAAAATATTTTTCTTAAAAAAAAATATATCAATATATTTTTTTTACATTAATAATCTAAATACCAGATGTTTATTAATTAATTCTAATGTATATACTATAACAAAATTATTAATATGAAAATAGATAAAATAATTGGAATAGTTTCATGTAAGGGTGGTGTTGGTAAAAGTACATTAGCAGTCAACTTGGCTGTAGCGTTATCTTTTTTTTATAAAAAAACTATTGGACTTTTAGATGCTGATATTTATGGTCCAAATCATCCAAGTATGTTAGGCTTAACAGATGCTACAGCAGATTTAATTGATAAACTATTATATCCAAAAAAAAAATTTGGTATTTCATCTATGTCTATGGGTTATTTTTTAAAAAAAAACTCTTCTGTCTTACTAAGAGGACCGATGGTTAGCAATACAATAAAATATTTGTTTGAAAAAACATTATGGGGAAATTTAGATTTTCTAATAATTGATTTCCCACCTGGTACTGGTGATATACATTTAAGTTTGTTAAGAGATATAACTTTTGCTGGAATTTTTTTAGTTACTACTCCACAAATAGCATCAATAGAAGATATAAGGCGATCCATAAGTATGTTAAAAAAATACAATATGAATATTTACGGTATCTTAGAAAATATGAAGTATTATTATTGTACTAATTGCAATTTTAAAAACATAATAAATTCTAACAATATAGCCTTTCAAACTTTAATAAGTGAATTCAATATAACAAACATCTATAGTCTACCTTTTGATATAACTATAGTTAATGCCACTAATGTATGTACACCAGTTATTATTTATGATGCCGATTCAGTAGCGTCGAATACATTTAAAAATATAGCAATGCAATTAATAGACTCTACTGAACACAAAATCATATAAATCAAAAAATTTACATTTTTAGATTTTCCATTAAATTTAAAACATTAATAGCTGATTTAGCATTCTTATCACAAAAAAATCTTATCTTTAATAACTTACGGACTTTTATGACTTTAGATAACTTATATTGAATTTTACTAACATGTGCGTTTAATTTATTAGCAACTTCCTCACAATTAGCAGATGTTAAAAAATAAATATGCGATTCAGTCAAATCAGCTGTCGTTTTAACTGATGTAATACTAATAAATTCTTTTGAAAATAACTCATTAGTTATAATATAAAAAATCTTTTTTTTTATTAAACTATTTATTCTTTTTATACGTATATTAATATTTGTCATTCTATCTATTATTTAATAAAAATAATGTTAATATTTGAATTAATATTATCTCACAAAAAAATATCATTATAAAGTAAATGTTCCATGATACATTAATGATTAAACTACATGGATATCCTGCTAAAGAAGCACCTACATATGCAAACGATCCGACAAATCCATTAGCCGTACAAGCAATATTTTTATTAACTACTTCACTGGCTATTAACCCTAACAACATTTGTTGTGAAAATAAAAAAAATCCTAATACAAATAAACCTGCATACTCTACTTTTTTAAAACCAACAGGTATAACATAAAAAGCGATTGAAATTAAAAATAAAAAAATGACGGAAATTAATAAAAATACCATTCTATTTTTAATTAACTTATCAGTCATCCATCCAGATACAACAATTCCACAAATGCCACCCACTTCAAAATAAAAAATTGCTATACTAGCAGAAAATAAATTATGTTCTTTTTGATTTATCATATAAAGGACAATCCAATCATTAATACATGTTTTTATTAAATAAATAAAAAAATAACACATGCATAATAAAAATATCTTTTTATTTTGAAGTAACGATATTATATTAAAAGTTAGTTTTGATTCAACTGAAACTGTATAAAATAATATTTTATGATAATCATATATCTTATTTAAACACCAAATTAAAAAAAACCCTACACACATACACGAGAACCCAATCACAAAAAAATTGGTTTTCCATAAAAATTTTAATGATAAAAATCCAATTATAACAGGTATAATTGCGCCACCTATGTTATGAGAAATACTTAAGATTCCCCACCATAATCCTCTTTCAGTTTTTTTATAGTAATAAATAAGTTGTTTTGTTATAGGTGGCCACCCCCACCCTTGAAAAAAAGCGTTTAATGTCCAAAATAATGTTATGACTAATATACTGCTAGAAAAACCTATTAATACATTGAATAATCCTGTAAAAATCAACCCTATAAACATTAAATACTTACATTTAGAATTATCTGCAATAACCCCACCTATAATTTTACTGCATGCATAAGTAATATAAAAAATACTATTAATCATACCAATTTCATAAATAGAAATTTTCAATTCATCTATCATCAAGGGTGCCATGAATACTAAACTCTTTCTAGAAAAATAAAAAAAGATATACCCTAAAAACATATAACAAAAAATTTGAAAACGCCAAGTATTGTACGAAAAGTTAAAATTAAATTGTCTTTTATTAGCTATATTTAACAAAAATTGCATCATTATTCACAACCTAATACTTCGTTTTAACGATAAATGATATATTACAAAACACTAATCGCCCACTAATATAATAAAAATATATCAATCAACAACGAATATATAAAAACCATCATATAATTTTAAAAAGTATATAGCTTATTTTTAATACACGCTTAATATATAAACAAACTTGGATATAATGTTTCATTTTAGCAGTAATTAAGCTATAATAAATTATATCTTTACATATTCTATTTTTATATTTATAAATAACAATACTTTTCTCAGAAAAACTAGCGTAATAGATAAGATTGTAATGTAATAAATACATACATACAGTTTCTAATTTTTTATAATCTTGTGATGTTATTTTAAATACAATAGTCATTTTTTTCCCATTCACTCTTGATTTAATAATAATCGCCTACATATTTATAATCAAGAAGTTTATTTATATAAGAAGGTAATCATGGAAAATATCGGAGTACAACCATTAGCAGATAAAATTATAATAAAAAGATTAGAAGAAAGAACAACAGAAGGTGGATTAATAATTCCAGAGACTGTAGGAAATAAGTCACAAAAAGGTACTGTTGTAGCTGTAGGACCAGGTAAATACGATAACGGAAAATTGCAAAAAATGCATATTAAATGTAACGACACTGTAATATTTGGAAAATACGCAGGAACTGAAATAACAATATCAGGAAAAGATTACATCGTCTTAAAAGAAGATGATATTGTAGCTATAATAAATTAAATTATAATTATTGGAGTTAAAAATATGGCTAGTAAAGAAATACGTTACGGTGAAAATGCACGAAAAAAACTTCTTGAAGGCGTTATAACATTAGCAGATGTAGTACAAAAAACATTGGGACCTTGTGGTAGAAATGTGGTAATAGAAAAATCAATGGGCTCACCAATTATAACAAAAGACGGGGTCACAGTAGCCAAAGAAATAGAATTAGAAGATAAATTTGCTAATATGGGTGCACAAATGATAAAAGAAGTAGCATCTCAAACAGCTGACGTAGCTGGAGATGGTACAACAACTGCAACTGTTTTAGCTAAATGCATAGTAATTGAAGGCAATAAATGCGTAACATCTGGCATGAATCCAATGGATCTAAAAAAAGGAATAGATAAAGCATTAGCTGTATGTTTAAAAGAATTAAAAAAAATGTCAATCCCATGTATTAGTGACAAAGAAATCTCACAAATAGGTTCTATATCAGCAAACTCTGATAAACAAATTGGAGATATCATATCAACAGCTATGGCAAAAGTTGGGAAAGAAGGTGTAATAACAATAGAAGAAGGTAGTAGTTTAGATAATGAATTAAATATTGTTGAAGGAATGCAATTTGATAAAGGTTATATGTCACCATATTTTGTAAATAATCAAAGAAATATGAGTTGTGAATTAGAAAATCCTTATATTTTAATAACTGATAAAAAGATCACAAATATAAGAGATTTATTACCTATATTAGAAAGCATTGCGAAATCTGGTAAACCGTTACTTATTATTGTTGATGACATAGAAGGAGAAGCATTAGCAACATTAGTTGTAAATAACATCAGAGGTGTAGTAAAATCTTGCGCAGTAAAAGGTCCTGGTTTTGGCGAACGCAAAAAAGCCATATTAGAAGATATAGCAATACTAACTAATACAACCGTTATATCTGATGAAATTGGTCTATCTTTAGAATCTGTCAAAATAGAAGACTTAGGTTTAGCTAAAAAAGTTGTTATAACAAAAGAAGATTCTACAATAATCGATGGAAATGGCAAAATAGGCGCTATAGAAGACAGAATTAAACAAATACAAAATCAAATAGAAGAATCAACTTCTGACTATGACAAAGAAAAGTTACATGAAAGAGTAGCTAAATTATCTGGCGGTGTAGCTGTTATAAAAGTTGGTGCAGCTACAGAAGTAGAAATGAAAGAAAAAAAAGCTAGAGTTGAAGATGCTTTACATGCTACAAGAGCTGCTGTTGAAGAAGGTATGTTACCAGGTGGAGGTATAGCATACATTAGAATCATGGATAAACTTGATACTGTAGTATGTGACAACGATGATCAAAAACAAGGAGTAAAAATTGTATTAAAAGCTCTTGAAGCACCATTTCGTCAAATAGTTGCAAATGCTGGACATGAACCTGCAGTTATTATAGAGAAAATAAAAAAAGAAAAAGGTAATTACGGATTTAATGCAGCAACAGAAGAATTTGGAGATATGATAGAACAAGGAATAATAGATCCAGCAAAAGTTACAAAATGTGCATTGCAACATGCTTGTTCCATAGCTGGATTAATGTTAACAACAGAAGCTGCGATAGCAAACATACCAAAATCTGATAATAAAGAAAATTTAACACCAGATTATAACTCTTCAGGTTTAATGTAACTATATAGGCTGAAATTGTAAAATTTCAGCTAATATCATGAAATTTCACAAACATAGTTATAACTATCATATTAAATCCAATTTCAACAGATGGAGATAAACTTATTAATATTTTAGCTTTCAACAAGCATTCATATAATAATTGTATTTTCTTAGTGTCAAGATTTTTTAATACATATTTAAATAAAAATGTACAATCTAAATTAGTATCATATTTAATGCCAAATTTTAATAAAATCATTTGATACAATAATAATTGAAACTGTGTAATAACATTATTAATGTTAACTGTCTTATTAATAAGAAATGTTGATTCATTCAACATTGTATTAAAATTTTTATCGCAGATACTCTTCATAATAGACAAAACACACTCTATAGGTGCTAATCCTAAAATATTATTCAAATCATCAGCTGTAATATTTCTTTTATAGCCTATTTTTTCTATAATATTAATAATAGTTCTTAAACTTCCATCAGAGAATATCATTAATCTATTTAAAATATCATCTTGAAAAATATAATTTTCGCATTTTAAAATTAATGAAATACGTTCTTTCAAATATTTTTTCTCAATTTTTTTAAGTTCTAAATTTAAACATCTTGACACTATTGTATCAGGAACTTTTTTTAAATTTGTTGTTACAAATATATAAATATTATTTATTTTATCATCTTCTAATATTTTTAACAAAAAATTAAAACTATTAACAGAAAGCATATGACATTCATCAATAATATATGTTTTAAATCTATTTCTAAACGGTTGATAAATAGATGAAGATAATATGATTTTTATATCATCCATCTTAGTATTTGATGCTGCATCTACCTCTACAGAATCTGGATTATCAAAATTATCTATACTAACGCAACAATAACATTTATTACACGGTTTTTCAGTAATACCTGTTTCACAATTTATACATTTAGTTAAAATTCTAGCAAGAGTAGTTTTCCCTACACCATGACTACCGCTTATCATGAAAGAATTATGAATATATTTATTTCTTAATATATTTTTTATAACATATATAACATCATCTTGCCCTACAATATCCTCTAATAATTTAGGACGCCATTTATTATATAATATATCACTCATGTCACAGGTTAGTTAAATTTATCAAAAAATCTAATATTAATATCTAATTTATTAGGTACAACAAAAGTATCACCAAATTGATAACCATCATCTATATCTTGAAAACGCTCAATAAAATAATTCATATACTTATCTAAAAGCATTTCATTATATAATTTATATACCACTAACATTAATTTAGCGTCATTTTTATTATTTAAATTAATAGCAGATAAATTCACTCTATTAATAGCTGAAAAATAAGATTCTCTAATCATAAAATATTTAATTAAATATAATGTATATTTTTTTTTTTTTTCTTCCAACTTTCCCTTAAGCTTTAAAAAATCTTTTAAAAAAAACGTTTCTGCATTAATATGCGATAATTCAACTAGAGCTTTTTTAATTAACTTTGCACTATATATTTCTCGATTAAAAAAAATTAATATTTTAGCATTTTCCACTGCTTTGTTATATAATCCCATAGCAATAATAAAATGCAAATAATCATTATAATGTGAATTAAAATAGCCCTCTAGTAATTCATATGTAGGAATACAGTTAACAACAAAGCTAAATTTTCTTACTTTAATATTTATTAAAGCGCTATACATCTGTGCTTTAAAAGCACGCCTATCAAACTGCGTATTTTTGTCAATTACTTTATTAAAAAAATAATTAGCTTTATCATACTTTTTGTTATTTAACAATTTCATTCCTAAAAAAAAATCTACGTCTGTGTCAATTGAATTCTTACTACTAGCAGAAATAGTATTTATTAAGAAAATACAACAACCTATAATTAAAATAAATCTCTTCATACATTATTCTTTTATAATTTTTCTATTTAAATTTAAATTTAAAAGAAAATATCCTTAAATTTATATATTTAATAATTAAAGCACACAAATATCTTTTATAATTATCACTAGCGACTTTTTCTTTCAGAACAACATTAATTGTATAAGTACTAAAATTTTTAACATATAAACGTTTTATAACAAAAGTTTTATCTAAGCTAGTAAATTTTAAATTTATAATATCTTTAACACTTGCAAGAATATCCAATAATAATAAATTTTTCTGCACAATACGCAATCTTTCAATTCTATTAAATAATGTATTAAAATTAAACAAATATCTAGCAGAAATAAACTGATAATTAACATTCATTAAAAATGAAAAACTTTTAATTAATTTTTCATTTATACAAATTAAATCTTTTTTTGCCATTTTATCACTTTTGTTTATAACTATTAAATTAAATTTACATAAATTAAAAGCATTTCTTATAATAATAGAATTTTGTTTATTAAAAACGTCAATCGCATCTACAACAATTATGCACATATCACTAGTTCTGATAGAAAAAAATACTTTATCAGACGGCATTTTATCTATCTGATTAACTATCTTATTTTTTTTTTTAATACCAGGAGTATCTATAACTAAATAACTGTTATTATTTTTAATTAAATATGTTTCTAAACTATCTCTTGTAGTACCAGGATAATCATACACTATAGACTTATTTTCATTTAAAAAACGATTAGCTAATAAAGACTTTCCAACATTTTGTTTCCCAATAATCCCTATTTTAAATATTCGTTTTTTTTTTGTTGCAACAGTAGATTCAATTTTATTACTATTATCAATACGTTGCAATAATTCATATATACCTATTTTTTGTTTTATAGATACAAGCAGAGGATTAAATTTACAAAACTTTATTAAAAATAACTCAAGATCATTTTCAGTAATAATATCAATTTTGTTTAATATATATATAACTGATTGAACATTATTAGATAACATATTAACTATATTAAAAAATAAACGATCAATAATATCATCAATACTAATTAAAAAAAGTACAATATTAGAAGAATTAATCACATGCCAAATTTTTTTTACTGCCAATATATCTAGGTCATCGCTAAAATAGCCTATTCCAGGAGTATCTATAATTTCATAAAAACACGAAAGGATTTTTGTGCGTTTATGATTACAATCTCTTGTATACCCTAAATAATCTAACGATATAGCATCAACACTGCTAGTTAATAAATTAAATAAAGAAGATTTTCCAACATTTCTTTTACCTATAATAATTATTTTTTTCATAACTATTTAAATTTTAGAAAAAGAATCTTATCACTTGTAGTAAAAAGCCAGATTTTTTCTTCAGATACACTAGATAAAATTTTTTTTACATTAAATTTCAATTTTGTAGCTAAAATAACAGTTCCATCTTTAATATTAAGTGCAATAATATTTCCAAATTTATTGTACATTAATATTATACCCAATCTAGTTAAAATTATTGGAGCATAATAACCATCACTAAACTTCGATTCTTTCCAAATATTTTTATTTGTAAACTTATCATACAAAGCAAGTTCACCATTTGATTCAAAAAATAAAATTTTATCTTTGTAGACAAATAAATCCAAATATCTACTATGGACAGTTTCCCAAATAAAATTGCCACTTCTAATATCAAATGCAAAAAACATACCGTTCTCATATAAAGAATAAATTATATCATTATAAATTCTAGCTGATATCATTCTTAAATTAGCTCTATACTCAACTGAATCAACATTTTCTATATTATATTTTTTAACACAAACACCTGTATCTTTATACAAAATAAAAACTTTGTTATTTGTATATATATATATTAAATAATCATTAGTTTGTAACAATTTAGCAGTTGTAAAAAACGAATATTCAGGTGAGGAAATGTTGAATTTCCAAATGCGTTTTCCAGTATTAATATCAAAGGCTATTAAAATAACAGCATTTTTATCTATAAATATTTTACTTGAACTAATAACGGGTTCTGCAATAATACGGCCTTTTATTTTTTTCCACCACAAAACTTTTTTATTGAAAATATTCAAAACAAAAATTTCATCAATATTAAACACAACTAAAATATCTTCATTAAAGACAATGCCGGTTATACCGCGCCTGTTTGTAAAAATCTCAATAACATCTTGCTCTTTTACTTCATATAATGTTTTATCTTGTATAATATAAAGACTATTCTGATAAGAAGAATAAACTTTATCACTCTTAAATGTAATTTTTTCCGTAAGCTGTAATGTAATATTAGCATATATATCAAAACATACAAAAAAATACACAAGTAATATTATATAAATACTAGTTTTATTTTTTTTTTTCATTTTTCATTATGTCTTTAAACAAAGAATCTCTATTCATTAAAATTTTTTTTTTAAATATATTCATTTTATCAATATGTCCATCTAATTCTTCCATTCTATATAAAAGCAAACAAGTCCAATCATAATAAATCGATTTAATATTAAAGCTTATAAGTTGTTTAGCATAATATTTAGCACTTTTCACGTCATTTACTTCTAATGCTCTTATCATATCGTTATATAATATTGCTTGATGTACTTTGTTATTGTCTATATGATGACACCAATACCACAAACATAAACTAAGAAAAAAAAATAAAATAATAAATCTACCAACTATATTTTTCATCATTATTAATCACTAAATATATACACCATTTTTAAATACAACGTTGCAAATGCATAGTCTATTTTTTGCTTATTTCAAGTATTTTTACTACTATAAAAAACATTAAACTCTAAATATAATTACGTTTTTATTTTTATATAATTACTAACACATTGTATAACAATACATAAATATTTACATTTTTTCTACATATAACATATATAAAAATCTTTCGCTTTAATTTCACAAAATTTTCTATATTAAATAATAATATTATCATTATAAACTCTAAAATACTATTTTATAAGATATAATTAATATAGCACGCTACTTAATATAAGCTAAAACAAAATCATATCTTACATATATAAATAAAAAAATCATCTATCATTAAATACCAACATATTAAATTACAAAAGAGCTTATATTATAATCAAATATTTATATCTGGCCTGACAATTGCCCGCAAGCACCAGCTATATCTACTCCCATGCTTTTTCTTATCGTAGTAGTAATACCAAACTCATTCAAAGTATGTTTGAATTTAACAATTGTTTTCTTTTCAGAACAATTATATATTGAACCAAAAAATTTATTAAAAGGAATTAAACATACTTTGCATTTAATATTTTTTAGCAAACTAACTAATTCTAACGCACAACTATTAGAATCATTAACACCTTTTAACATAACATATTCTATCGTTAAATAATCTTTTTTAACAAAAATTTTGCAAGCATTCAACACTTTTGATATACTATATTTTTTATTAACAGCCATTAATTTACTTCTTAATATATCATTAGACGCATGTAAAGACACCGCTAATCTAATTTTAGCTTCATTTAATAAAAAAAACTTATCAGCAATACCACTACTACTAACTGTTATTTTACCTCTAGAAATATTAAAACTATTTGAATCAGATAATGTATCAATAGACACTAATAAATTATTGATATTAAATAAAGGTTCCCCCATTCCCATAAAAACAATGTTAGTAATTACCTTGTTTTTAAAAATATTTTTTACTAAATACTTAAATAGCAATATCTGAGAAATTATTTCATAATGTTTTAAATTTTTACTAAAATTAATTCTCCCTGTACAACAAAATGAACAACTCAAAATACATCCAGCTTGTATTGACAAGCACAATGTAAAATGATTTTTTCTATTAGGAATAAGCACTGTTTCTATATTCTTATTATTTGATAATTGCAACACAAGTTTAACGGTATTATCTTGATCTATTAAAGTTTTTTTAACTACAGGAAATAAAATAAAGCTGATAGACATTACATACTCTTTAGTAAAAAGAGCTACATTTTTAATATCTAGAATATTTTTAACATTTTTTACATATAACCAATGTAAAAATTGTTTATACATAAACTTTTCTAAACATAACAAAAAAAACAATTTTTTTAATGAATATGGAGTTAAATTTATTAAATTAACTTTCCAACTAATATTAATCATCTGTATTTTTAAAAACTAAATTAAATTCTCTAATATATGACTCAAAACTATCAGAAGCATGTACAACATTTTTTGTTAAACTTGTTGCAAATCTACCTCTAATAGAATTTTTATCAGCTTTTCTAAAATCTGTATGACCAACTAATTTTCTAACTTTTAAAATAATATCATCATCACCTTTTAAGATAATAGCTATCACAAAATTTGATGTCATAAAAGAAATCAATTCATTATAAAAATCTTTATTTTTATGTTCAAAATAAAAATTTTCAACACTATCATTAGAGAACAAAAATGACTTTATTTTATATAAAATAAAATATTTTTCTAACATAGTTATTATTCTACCAACTCTTTTTTGTTCAATAGCATCTGGTTTAATAAGAATCAACGTTTCATATAAACTCATATAATTATCTCTTTATTAAAATTAACATAAGTAAATAAATAAGCTGGATTTAGTTTTAATAACTATTTATCTTAAATATAAAAAAATATACTTTTTTGCAAATACCTAAGTAAATATAATAATATTAATTACTTAACTGTTTTTTTACTCCAAGTGAGTGTATTTTATTCTAATAATGGAATAGATTTAGTTCTTTTTCACATATATTTCTCTACAACACTTTCTAAAACTTACATTTCTAAAAATTATTTATCACCATTATCTGGAGTCCAGACTTTCCTCTCTATAAGTTTGTCATATACTTACTTTTTATTAGTATCAAAAAACAACAGCGGAACAGTTGCTATATATATAGATGAATATGTTCCAATTATTATGCCACAAAATAAAGTTAAAGCAAATCCAAATAAATATTCATTTCCAAATATTAAAATAATTATTACAACAACCAACGTAGACAATGACGTCATCAAAGTTCTTGATAATGTATTATTTAACGCGATATTTATAATATCAGTCATATTATACAAATGGTATAACTTTTTAATTTCACGTATTCTATCAAATATAATAATTGTATCATTAACAACATATCCAAATACAGCAAATAAAGCAGCCATCACACTAAAATCAAGTTCCAAATCAAAAAATGAAATTACACCTAAAACAACAATAATGTCATGTATTAATATAGTAATAGCACTAATTGCATTAATATAATCAAATCTAACCATTAAATAAATAAACATTAATAAAATTGATAAAAAAACTGCTTTAATACTATTATTAATTATATTTTTAGTAACTTCTGCCCCAATATACTCAATCTTTACGACTTTAGCTCCACTATCAATTAAATTTTTTATTAAAACAATAAAATCATTTCTATCTTTATGTGTTTTTTTTACTTTTATTTGTATATTCTTTTTAGAACCATAATATTTAATTTTCACATCTTTAAATTCTTTAAAAACATGCCTAATTATATTTAAACTAACTTTTTTTTCATATTCTAATTCTAAATTTAATCCACCAGTAAACTCAAGTCCTAAATCTATACTATTTGTTATAATATAAAAAATACAAACACAAACTAATAAAATAGAAACAATCAAATTAATTTTAAAATATTTTACAAAATTTATATACATATTACTTCTTGTTTATAACATCAATAAATGCTTTAGTGACAAAAATCGATGAATAAAATGATGTTAATATGCCCATAGATAATGTTAAAGCAAAACACTTAATAGGACCTGTAGCAAAAGCAAATAAAACTAAACCTATAATTAAAGTTGTCATATTAGAATCAAAAATACTTCTGAAGGCTCTCTCAAACCCGATATCAGTAGCATTTATCATTACTACAACTTTTAATTCTTCTCTAATTCGTTCGAAAATTAAAACATTGGCATCTATGCTCATTCCAAGTGTCAATGCTATACCAGCTAATCCAGGAAGAGTCACTATAACTCCAAATATAGACATACAAGCTATTAAAAGTAAAAAATTAATAATTAAACTACAACTAGCAATTAAACCAAAAACTTTATATTTAACTATCATTAAAAAAAATATTGCAGTTATCGATAAAAAGATAAACATTACACCTGTTAAAATATTTTTTTCTCCCAATGTAGGACCTATCAATTTTTCCTCTAATATAAATATTGAAGTAGGCAAAGAACCAGAACGTAATAATAAAGATAAGTCTTTAGCTTCTTGTAGCTTCAACCCTGTTATTTGAAAAGAATCTGTCAATTCAGTCATTATTTTTGCTATATTGATTACAGTTTCTTGTATTTGTTCTGTCATATTTTCAATAACGCACTCTTCATATACTATTGCAATCAATTTTCCTATATTTTCTTTTGTAATTTTTTTAAACAAATAAGACGCGTTTTTACTTATTTTGACATTTACACATGGTTTATTCAAACTATTATCAAAACCAAAAGACGCGCTAACTATACAACTGCCATTTAAAATATCAGTGTGTTTCAACATGACTGGGGTTTTATTTTTTGTATAAAACACACGAACTGCATTATTTTTAACATTATCAATATTATTACTATCATCAACTAACAAGAACTTTATAGTTGCTGTTTTTCCTAATATATATTTAGCATATGAAATGTCTTGTATACCTGGCAATTCTATCACAATTTTATCAACACCACTCTGTTGAATGATATAATCTAACAACCCTAACTCACTAATTCTTTTAGATAAAATATTCATACTTTTTTCAATTGCATATTGTTTTATTTCTAATTCTCTAAATAACTTTATTTTTAATTTAAACACTAAATCAGAAACATCAAGTATATCAAAATCTATAACACTACTTTTGATAAACGTTTTTATAAAAAGACACTCTTGTCTATTATTAAAGACTAATTTAATAGTTTTACCATTACTGCTCTGATGAATACTACAAACTAATTTATTAGAGTAAATTTTATGTTTAACTATTTCTAAATTTGTTTTAACAACCTCTTTAACGCTATTGCTACTATTCACTTTTAACAAAAAATGTACGCCGCCACGTAAATCTAATCCTAACTTCATTGGATAAGCTTTAATAATTTCAAAAAATTTAGAATTACTATTTAATATATTTAATGCTAAATCTACGGGAATATTTTTTAACTTAAGTAATTCATATACAGAAAATTGATCTTCTGTAGAAAAAAATGTAATAACCAAATTATTTGAACTATCAATAATCATCGATTTAATGTTAATATCTTTTTTGTTTAAAATATATGCTAACGAATCAATAAATTTTTTATCAATATTTTTTTCACTTTTTATTATTAACGCCGGTGTTTCACCATATACATTTGGATACGAATATAAAATGCTAATAAAAAACATAAAAACTATTATTAATAATCTATATTGTAAACTTATCATTTTATTTGCTTGATTGTACCTTTTGGTAATAAACCAGCTATAGATTCTTTCTTTATCACTATGTCAACATTATCATTTAAAGATAAGATTACAAACTGATCTGATAATCTTTTAATTTTACCAATAAAACCACCTTGAGTAAAAACTTCATCATTGATCTTAATATTATCTATTAAATTTTTATGTTCTTTAATTTTTTTTGTTTGCGGTCTAATTAATAAAAAATACATTAATATAAATAACAATGGAAATATTACTAATGAACCAATAGAGTCAGAAAGACTACCACCTATATCAGCACGAACATTTTGTGTTAACAACAATATAAATAAATATTTTATCATGATTATATACAATTTTTGTTTTTTCATTATATAAATATTAAATTTAATTTGGTATAATATCAAATAAATGACAAGCCGGGATGGTGAAATTGGTATACACGATAGACTCAAAATCTATTGATTTTATAATCATGAGAGTTCAAGTCTCTCTCTCGGTAAAATTATATTAAAGAATATTATGATAATACGTTTTGATAAATTATGGTTTTTTATATTATATAATGAGTTTAAAAGACCTTATTTCAAAAATATATTTAAAGTAATCAGTTTCACGAAAAAACAAAAAATAATATATCCAACTTATAACAATATATTCAAAGCCTTAAAACTAACAAAATTTAACACCGTTGCAGTTGTTATTGTAGGTCAAGACCCATATTGCGAACCAAATCAAGCTGATGGATTAGCTTTTTCTGCACAATATACTGATATAATTCCACCTTCTTTAAAAAATATTTATACTGAGTTAAATAATGATATTGGTATAAATATGACCAATAATAATGGAAATTTAATACCATGGGCAAAACAGGGTATCTTTTTATTAAATAGTATATTAACTACTGAACAAAATAAACCAGCTGCGCATGTAAATATAGGTTGGGAAACATTTACAGACAAACTAATAAAGGCATTATCAGACAATAAACGACAAATAATATTTGTTTTGTTAGGACAATATGCTTTAACTAAATTAAAAATAATAAACGTGAAGAAACACATCATCATTACAGCAGCTCATCCTTCTATCAAATCTGCTAATAAAGGTTTTTTTGAATCACGAATATTTTCAAAAATAAATCTACATTTAAAATTATTAGGTGTAAAAATGATAAATTGGCAAGCTTAACAAGAATATTATGATATATGATATTTTTGAATTATTAGAACAAGATTATCTCAAATACGAACAATTAAAAACTAAATCAGCATTATCAAACAATTCAAAAAACAAAAAAGACCATACACCATTACAAAATGATTATTATAAATTAAAAAAAAAATTAAATGATTATATATTGTATAAAAATATAGCACTCGAACTAGCAAACACAACAAACTTTTTAAACACTGAATGTGATGATTTAGAATTGAAAAATTTAGCAATAAATGAAATAAAAATTTTAGAAGAAAAAAAATTATTTTTAAAAAATAAAATATCATCCTCAATTAATATAATAAACAACAACAATCATGAAAGCATTTTTTTTGAACTTAGAGCTGCTTCTGGTGGAAATGAAGCTTCTATTTTTGTAGAAGATTTGTTTAAAATGTATACTAGTTTTTTTAATAATAAAAAATGGCATTATAAAATAATAGCATCAACAAAAGGTAATATTGCAGGTTACAAAGATATAATTTTAAAAGTGACAGGTATAAATGTAAATGTAATATTAAAAAACGAAACTGGTATACATCGAGTACAAAGAGTACCAATAACTGAAACACATGATAAAATTCAAACATCAACATGTAGTATAGCTATATTACCAGATATAACAAATATAAATGACATTGAATTAAATCCCAATGACATCAGAATAGACACCTTCAGGTCGTCAGGTGCTGGTGGTCAACATGTTAATATGACAGATTCTGCAGTTCGCATTATTCACATTCCAACAAACACAGTTGTTGAATGTCAAAACGAAAGATCACAACACAAAAATAAGCATACAGCATTGACATTATTGAAATCTCGTTTATTAATAAAAAAACAACAAGAACAAAAAACATTTCTAGATAAAAAAAGAAAAATAATGATAGGAACTGGCGAAAGATCAGAAAAAATACGAACGTATAATTATATTACTAACAGAGTCACAGACCATAAACATAATATTACTTCATATAGATTAAAAAATATTATAGATGGCAATTTAAATATCATTATAGATCAATTTACAAACTGTAATGATTAGGCAGTATATTTTATATAAAATATTTTCAAGTAAATTATCACGGGTATATATAAATTATTTATTTAAAAAGAAATATTTTTATAATTATAATGTTAAAATAATTTATCCAATACTAATACCTAGAAAACATACTGAAGAATTAATACATATTTTAACATATATCACATATAACAACAATCGTGTATTAGATTTATGTAGTGGAACTAATATAATAAAAATGTCGTTGCTTTTAATAAATAAAAAATATAAAATAACAGCACTTGATTATAATCACATATGTGTTTACACAACCACAACACATAATACTCATCACACTAACATTATTTGTAATATTACATACTTTTTATTAAATATAAAAACATATAACATCATATCAAGTAACCCTCCATATATATGTTTCAAAAATTTTTTTTTAAATTTCAGTGATTGCAAAAAAAAAAAAGCTTTATACGCATATTTAAAAGGATTATACAACTTTTATTTAATTATAAATAAATCATATGATATGTTATCAAAAAACGGATATATAATTTTTGAGCATAGTTATAACCAATCAAAAACAATTCGGTTAATATTAAAAATTACAGGTTTCGTTAATATTTCAACATTAAAAGATATGACAGGATTAACTAGATTAACATATGCAGAAAAATAATAGTTACAAAGTGTATTATAATTTTTACATTCTATATATAATAATCTAACAGATTTTATAAAATATAAAAAAGGATGAAAAAATGATAATAGGTGTAATAAAATCCTTACTCTATATGTTCATATTCTATATATTTTTACGTTTTTCAAACTTTATAATAAAATTTTTATATTCATTATTTTACAAAAAAAATAACCCTCTAGAACAAAAAAGCCAAGCATTAAAAATGTTACAGTGTGACAAATGTAAAATTTATATAACAAAAACAGACGCTACTATTATTAATGGTAAAACATTTTGTAAGGATCATAAAGACTAACTTGCGATTAATAAGCTTCGATAACATCAGCAACCTTACACTTATTAAAATTTTTTATACTGATACCACATTCATGTCCAATTCTAACCTCTTTGACGCTCGTTTGATGAATTTTTATAGAATCTATAATTCCTTCATAAATAACATTATTTTCTCTTTTAACCTTAATATTTGAATTTTGACGTATTTTTCCAGAAATAATAGAACATCCTATTATCACATGATCTTTATGTTTAAATAATTTTTTTACTTCAGCAACACCAAGAATAACAATTTCTTTATCTAAAGTTAATTCATCAACTATTTTAATTTTTAAAAAATCTAATAATTCATATATTACATTAAATACATATAATTTCAAACCATATCCAACTACTAATTTTTTAATTTTACTATCAATTTTGATATTAAATCCTAATAAAATAGAATGTGTAACTAAAGAAAGATCAATGTCAGATTCATTAAATCCACCTATTTCAATTTTAATAATAATTATCTTTATTTTACTTGTTGATAAATTTTCTAACAAGTTTTTTAAAACCTGAACAGATCCTAAAACATCCACTTTAACAATAAGATTTATTTTTTTTATATCAGATTTTTTCATATCTTCTATCAAAGAATCAACATTATATATATTTATATCTCTATCTTTATTCACAGAAATATCATGTTTATTTTTTCTATTTTCTGCATCAACTATTTCAAAAATATCACCAATATTGAATTTTATATCAATCCCTGTTACATTTACAGGTAAAGAAGGTATTGCTACATCAATTATAGTATTACTAAGATCATATATTGTTCTTATTTTACTACTGTTGTAACCAACTTTTACAATATCTCCTTTCTTAAATTCTCCATTTTTTAAAATTAATGTTGTCACGGATCCCTTCCCAACTTCGATCGTATTCTCTAAAACTATACCTGTGGGCTTGTCTTTATTATCAATTTTTAAATCCAAAATATCAGCTTGAAATTTCAACATTTCAATTAAATTATTAACACCATAACCAGTTTTAGATGATAATAACATTACTATAACATCTCCTCCCCATTTTTCAGGTATCAAATTATAATTAGCTAACTCATGTAAAATACGCTCTTCTGTGTCAATAACATTTAAAACTTTATCTATCTTAGATATACCAACAACAATAGGAATGTTAAACTTTTTAGCAGTATTAATTGTTTCTATAGTTTGTGGTTTAATACCATCTTCAGCAGATATAATAACTAAAACAATGTCAGACATTTTAATGCAATTCTCTCTATTTGAATTAAATGCAAAATGTCCCGGAGTATCTAAAAATGTCATTATACCATAATCTGTATTCACATAATAAGCCTGAATGCGTTGAGTTATCCCTCCGTATTCTTTTTGAGGATTTTTAATTCCACTTAAATAATGCAAAAAAGTAGTTTTACCATGATCTATATGACCAGCAACAGTTATAATTGGTGTTCTAGTTATTCCAAGATTATTATTAATTGTCATTTTTAATGCCTATACATTTTTTATATTTAGTTTACTTAAATTTTAAAAAAAATTCAAGATTTAATGACCGTATTAAACGGTGTTTAAAATTTTCAATCTCCAACTAGTCAATTTATTTAATAAAGCTACATTTATTCCGCGTTCACCTATCATAACAGGTACACAAGATTCATCTACAATAAAATATGCAATTTTTTTTTTATAATTTAATTCAATATTATAGATATTCATATAAGGAAACATATTAACGAAATAGCACTTTAAGTCTTTATTCCATAAAATTAAATCAATTTTTTCATAATTTAAAGCATTAGAAACATTCTTAATTCTTAATCCATTAAAACCAAGACACATACCAATCGGATCAAAAAAATTTTCAGTATTAATTACAATTTTACTTCTAACACCAGGATATCTTACAATACTCTTAATCTCTATAATTCCATTAGATATTTCAGGTATTTCTAATTTTAACAAATCAATTAATAATTCATCACAAACTCTACTAAGAAACAAATAAGGTTCTCCATCATAGTAAATAACACTTTTAACATATACTTTCAATTTAGTATTAATATCAATAGTTTCATATGGAATAATTTCATCCATATTCAAAATACCGTAAATATTTTTTTCTATTATCAATAAATAACACACATCAATTACTCTTCTTACCACACCTACAACAGTCTTATTAATAAAAAAATCATAATTATCTTTTATAGATTTTTTTTCAGCAAGCATTAACTTATTAAATATAATAAGTTTAGCTTCATTAAATTCTCTTCTTTTAAAAAGAAATCCGGTTATTTTCTTTCTTACATGACAGTCTAAATGTAAATAATTATCATCTTGATATAAAAAAAAAAATGATCGTCTTAAAGACAGACCAAATTTATTTAATGAACTTAAAAAATAGTTAGAATAGACATCATAAATACACGTATCTCTATCAAAAGAGAGAGATAAATTTAAACATTTAAATCTTTGGCTAAAAATACTAAATATTGCTTCTTCAAGAATAGAATAAATAACATTTTCCTCAATACCTCTTTCTTCAGAAAGACTAGAGACTAATGACTTTAAATAAAAGTTTTTATGCATATAGATTACTTTAATTATAGCGGGGGTAGGATTTGAACCCACGACCTTCGGGTTATGAGCCCGACGAGCTGCCAAACTGCTCCACCCCGCATTGATAATAATTGTAATAAAAAATATAATAAAAAGCAAGTAAAAAATAACTTTTTTGGTGAATATAAATGATAGGATTTAAAATTGTTGGTATTTTAATAACTTTTACAGCTATATCAAGTTATATAAACTATCGTTATATAAAATTACCAAAATCAATAGGTATTACTACAATAACTTTAATATTATCATTATTTATGGTAATTGGAAGTAAAGTTGGATTAAATGTTGGTGGAAATTTGATAACAAACGTTAAATTCAATGACACCTTTTTGCATGGTATGTTAAGTTTCTTGCTGTTTGCTGGATCATTACACGTAAATGTATTAGAGTTATCTAGATATAAAACATTAATAACGTCTTTAGCAACATTTAGTGTTATTTTTTCAACTATTTTTATAGGTTGTTGTTTATATTTCTTAACTCAAGTATTTTGTATAAATCTACCTTTTTATTATTGTTTTGTTTTTGGAGCATTAATATCACCAACAGACCCAATAGCAGTATTAGGTGTATTAAAAATAGTAAAGGCTCCTAAATCATTAGAATTAAAAATAGCTGGTGAAGCTTTATTCAACGATGGAGTAGGAATAGTATTATTTTTTGTAACATTAAGCCTAGCTTATGGGAAAAATACCGATCTATCACTAAATACTGTTATATTCTATTTTTTAAGACAAGGACTAGGAGGATTAATATTAGGGTTAGTGATAGGATACCTTAGTGCAATACTATTAAAAAATGTAAATGATCCAGAAATAGCAATAATATTTACATTAGGATTAGTGTCAGGCGGACATTATATCTCACATTACATAATTGAAGTTTCAGGCCCAATATGTATGGCAAGTGCTGGATTAGTAATAAGTAACATTATTAAAAATGGTGATATGACAGAAGACACTATGATACGATTAGGTTCATTCTGGGAATTATTAGACGAAGTCCTAAATGCTATACTATTTGTACTTATAGGTTTAGAATTTATTGGTATAAGACTTGATCTATATACATGCCTATCTGCATTAGCTGCTGTTAGTATTGCTTTATTTGGACGTTGGTTAAGTATTTTAATACCAATATATGCATTAACTTATTTTAAAATTTTAAACTTTCAGTTATTAAATGTTTTAACATGGAGTGGCTTAAGAGGTGGAGTATCAATAGCATTGGCTTTAAGTATAGAAGGAATTTACCATGATTTTTTAGTTAGCATTACATATGCTGTAGTTATATTTTCTATGATGATACAAGGAATCTCTGTAAGTTATGTAATAAAAAAATATATTCGCAGAAAGAGATAATTTTATATTAAATAAAAAAGAACATTTATGTCAAAATTAAAAAAAATAGGTCTTTTGCAACTAATTGTTCTAACATTATCAGCAATTATTAGCGTAAAAAGCTTACCATTATTCGCTGAAATAGGATTGTCTTTAATATTTTTTTTAACTATAGCCATGATATTTTTTTTTATACCAATATCAATGGCTATAGCTGAATTAAGTTCAACATGGCCTTCTGAAGGAGGATGCTATCTATGGATAAAAAAAGCATACGGAGAAAATTGTGCTTTTATAGTAATGTGGGCTTATTGGATGGAAAGTATTATATGGTTTCCAACTATGTTAACATTCATACTTGCAATGTTAGCTTATACAATATCTCCAATTATTTCAAACTTAGAAACCAATCCTACATTTTTCATATGTGGAATTATAATTATATTTTGGATATTAACATATATAAATTTTCATGGGATGCAAGTATCAGCAACATTCAATACCATAGGTGTAATATGTGGTACAATTCTACCAATTTCATTAATTATAATATTTGGAATAACATGGGTATTTAAACATGAAAATTTATCTATAATAATTAAATCGAGTCAATTAATTCCGTCATTTAATAAAGATAATATAGTTTTTTTTGCTGGTATATTATTAGGTATATCAGGAATAGAATTAATAGCATTTCATACAAATTCTATAACTAATCCAAAAAAAAATATACCAAAAGCTGTCCTGATTTCATCTGCGCTTATTTTCTTTATATATTTAGCTGGATCTATTTCAATAGCTATCGTTGTTCCAAAAACAGAAATTTGTTTAGCATCTGGTATAATACAAGCATTAAAAATTTTTTTTATAAAAAATAACATTACAATTATTATTCCACTACTAAGTTTTCTATTGCTTCTAGGTTCTCTATCAAGTATGAATGCATGGATAATTGGCCCAGTAAAAGGCATATTTATAACATCAGAAGATGGATTTTTACCGAAATATTTATCAAAAGTAAACAATAAAAATATACCAATAAATTTATTAATAATACAAGCTGTTATTGGAAGCTTATTATCAATAACATTTTTTACTTTCATAGATAATTTAAATGGTTTAATCTGGATATTTATATGTTTATCTTTTCAATTCTCATCATTATTATATATAATGATATTCTTGTCAGTTATAAAATTAAGACTAAAATATCCAAATATTTACCGTCCGTATAAAATTCCTTATATATATATATTAACATCACTAGGAATATCAATTAGCATATTCACATTTCTAACAGCTTATATACAACCTACGTCCATAACCATTACAAACAGCAATGTATATATAATATTATTATTAACATCTTTTATACTACTATTATCGCCAGCTTATATTTTTATTTATTTAAAAAATAAAAAAAAATTACTATAATTTAAATTGATGTAATTGTTGTTTTAACAATAACAATTTTTTTAATTTATTTTTAACAACTTCACTGCTAGCCTTTTTTAAAAAAATATCATTTTTTAATATAGTTTCTATCTGACTAATTTGAAAAAGAATCTTTTCAATTTTTGTATTATTACATAAATTAAAATTATTATTTTTAACATTGCTAAATAATAAAAATATATTAGTATCAATTTCTATACATTCATCAGATATAAACGTATAACATAAATTAATATAACAACATGTGTAAAAACACTTCAACAACTGCACAAGTTTTTCAAAAATTAAAAGACCTTTGTAATTACTTATAAAAATAATTATAGATAAATTATTTTTATTAAAAACATTAATACTTTTTTTTCGAACTGAAGAAACAATTTTTTTAAAAATCAAAATATGATAAAAATAATCTTTACTAGTAATATTATAACTGTGTTTAGGATAAGATTGATCTATAACTAATTTACCAGAATTATTATACTTACACCAAAGCTGTTCTGTAATAATAGGCGCAAAAGGATGAAGTACCAATATAAATTCTTTAAATATATTGATGGCATTTCTATAATTAAAATAAAAACACTTTTTAAATTTAACACTCCTTTTTATTATTTCTATGTACCAATCACAAAATTCTTTCCAAAAGAACTCATATACTACAGTCAACGCTTTAGAAAAATTTCTCTTTAAAAGATACAACTGAATTTGTCTCTTACTTCTTTCCCAGAGCAAACTTATATAACTGTCATATAAATTTTCACAATAAATATTTACATTACACTCTTCAACAAAAAACTGATTAATATTTAAAAAATTACTTGCATTCCATATTTTATTACAAAAACTTTTATATTTTTCAACAATTCTAATATCTAGCTTTAATGACATCTTTTGAGTTGCTATAGATGTTAACGTTAAACGTAATGCATCTACACCATATGATTTAATGCCATTAATAAAATGTTTGTTTATATTATCAACAACCTTATCTTTTATAGAGGAATTGAACAACGATGACACTTGTTTTCTTATTAAATTAACTTTAGAAATGCCATTAACAATATCTAAAGGATCTATAACATTTCCTTTTGTTTTAGACATTTTAATACCATAATTATCTCTAATCAGTCCATGAATATATATTTCTCTAAAAGGAAGTTGTTTAGTGAATTTAATTCCAAACATCAGCATTCTAATGACCCAGAAAAATATTATATCAAATCCAGTAACTAGAGTGTTTGTAGGATAAAACTCCTTAAATTCCTTTTTTTTAACAGGCCAGCCTAAACTAGCAAACGGCCACAATGCAGAAGAAAACCACGTATCTAACACATCTGATTCTCTAACAATATTACCACTACTACTTAACCCATATTTATTCATAACATCTATCAAATCATGTCCTAAATAAATATTATTATACTGATCATACCAAACAGGCATGCGATGCCCCCACCAAATTTGTCTGCTTATACACCAATCTTTGCTGTTATTCATCCAATCTATAAAAACATGTTTCCATTTATAAGGAATAATTTTTATTTTATTAGCTACAATAGCTTCTTGAACTGGCAAAATTAATGGAGTAACATATATATACCATTGCGAAGTTAAAAATGGTTCTATTATATTTCCAGTTCTGTCACCAACTGGAATTTTAGTTTTATAATTTTCAATTCTAGAACATAATCCAAGTTCATTCAAATCTTTAATTATTTGTACTCTGGCATCATTAACATTCATTGAAACATATTTAAAAGGCACATTAGTATTTAATAATCCAGATGCTGTTAAAATATTAACAACTGGTAAATTATGCTTTTCAGCTATATCAAAATCTTTAAAATCGTGAGCAGGAGTTATTTTAAGACACCCAGAACCAAACAATGGATCAACGTTATTATCACATATAATAGGAATTTCTTTATTTAACAGAGGAATTAACACGCTTTTACCAATAAAATTGCTATATCTAACATCATTAGCATTAACCGCTATAGCAACATCACCAAAAATAGTTTCAGGTCTAGTAGTAGCTACAATTAAAAAATCATTATTTATCTTAAAGCGATATTTTATAAAATATAACTTAACTATTTCAGATTTATAAATAATTTCCAAATCAGAGATAGCTGTTTGCATTTTAGTATCCCAATTAACCAACCTAGTTGCCTTATAAATTAACTTATCATTATATAATTCAATAAATGCTGTTCTAACAGCATATGAAAAATGTTTATCAAGTGTAAATCTACTAGTATCCCAATTTACTAAAAAACCTAGATCATTTATTTGTTTTTTTATTTTTTTGATAGCTTTTTTTTGTAATATATTAGCTCTGTAATTCCACAGTTTTTTATCTATCAAACAAAGTTTTTGTTCAAATAATATTTGAGTAGCTATTCCTGCATGATCCGTGCCAAACTTCCATAAAACAGAAAACTCCCTCATTTTATAATATCTAACTAATATATCCATTAAAGTACATTGAAATGCATGTCCCATATGCAATTTACCTGTTATATTAGGTGGAGGAATTACAATACAATATTTGCGTTGTGAAATATAATTGGGTCTATAATTTTTTCTATCTTTCCAAATTCCTTGCCAATTATTAAAACTTTTATGATTATATGAATTGTCCATATTTTTCTATATTATTTTTTATTTTATTAAAAATACCTACAAAAATGTGTTCAGTATTAATTTCAATAATTCTTTTTTTTTAAAAAATAAGTCAGTAACAAAACACTAGCATTAATATACTTATTAAATCTAATTTTAGCAATGTTATACATATCATCAAATCTAATTATCTTGATAATTAAACTTACAGAAACCAACTCCATTAATATATTTTTATCATGTTTAATCTCACGCATTTAAAAATTTATAAAATATTATTCTTTGCAGAGATCAACAAAAATATCAACTGATCTAAATATATTTCTGTGAGCGCTTTTGTAGAGTTAATATAACAATATAATAACAAAATTATACATGTCAACAAATTCATTAAAATATTATAAAAATAATATTTGTGTTATCTCATATAGTATTGTTTTTCATAAATTGCATATTTTTTTTATATATTTTATTATTATATAGAATAACTAGCATTTCTTATTTAAAAAAATATATATATGGTTACAACAAATCAATTAATTAGAAATAACAGAGCTAAAAAAAAATATCATAGTAAAACTCCCTCTTTAGAAGGCAATCCTCAAAAACGCGGTGTATGTACAAAAGTATACACAGTCAAACCAAAAAAACCAAACTCAGCATTACGAAAGGTATGTCGAGTTAGATTGACAAATGGAAATGAAATAACAGCTTATATACAAGGTGTTGGACATACATTACAAGAACATTCAATAGTTCTAATAAGAGGAGGAAGAGTAAAAGACTTACCAGGAATTAAATATAAAGTAATAAGAGGTACATTGGATTGTACTGGAGTCGAAGGCAGACAACGTTCTCGCTCAAAATATGGAACAAAAAAGCCAAAAAAATAATAAGGAATATATATGTCAAGAAAAAAAGTCAAAATAAAAAATAAGGTCAAACCAGATTTAATTTACGATAATTCATTATTATCTAAATTCATAAATTACGTTATGAAGGCAGGTAAAAAAACTATAGCTGAAAAAATAGTTTATCATGCTTTTGATATAATTAAAGACAAAACAAACGTTGAAGCATTATTAGTTTTTGGAAAAGCATTAGATCATATAAAACCTATAGTAGAAGTACGTTCAAGACGCGTAGGTGGTGCAACATATCAGGTACCTGTAGAAGTAAAATCTAAACGCGCAACAACATTGGCTATGCGTTGGTTAGTACAATTTGCTAGACAGCGTACTGAAAAAAATATGATTTTAAAACTAGCTTTTGAAATTATAGAAGCTGCCGATGAAAGTCACTCTATAGGGAATAGTATCGGTAGAGGTGGAGCTGTAAAAAAACGCGAAGATACTCATAGAATGGCTGAAGCAAACAGAGCCTTTGCACATTATAGATGGTAAAATAAAAATAACGCTTATGATAAAATATAACGTAGAATTAAACAACTACAGAAATATAGGTATAATAGCTCACATAGATGCTGGGAAAACGACAATAACAGAAAGAATTTTATTTTATACAGGTCTGTCTCATAAAATAGGTGAAGTTCATGAGGGAGCTGCCACAATGGACTGGATGGAACAAGAACAAGAACGCGGTATAACAATAACTTCTGCTGCAACGACTTGCTTTTGGGCTGTAAATAATGCTATGTACCGCATCAATATTATTGATACACCAGGTCATGTAGATTTTACTATTGAAGTTGAAAGATCTCTTAGAGTATTAGATGGAGCAATAGGTGTTTTCTGTGGAGTAGGTGGAGTTCAACCACAATCCGAAACTGTATGGCGTCAAGCTAATAAATATAAAGTACCACGAATAGCATTTATCAATAAAATGGATCGACCTGGAGCTAATTTTCATTCAGTTTTAACAGCTATACAAACTCGCTTTAAAATAACTGTTATTCCTATACAATTACCTTACTATAAAAATGATGAATTTTTAGGTATAATAGACTTAATAAACAATAAATTAATATTATGGACAAATGAAAATTATGGAACGAATTTTACATTAAACGATATACCAGAAAATGAAATGGTTACTGTTACAAAAAATAAAAATATATTACTTGAATCTATAGCTGAAACATCTGACGACTTAATGGAAGAATTCCTAAACACATCGACGATTTCAACTAGTAAAATAATAGCAGCATTAAGATTAGGCACTATAAAAAATGAATTAATAATTGTTCTATGTGGCGCAGCTTTTAAAAACAAAGGTATTCAACCTCTATTAGATTCTATTGTTACTTATTTACCTTCACCTGCAGATATAATTCATGATAAAGGGATACCAATTACTAACACTAAGAGTTTAGAAAATGACCCATTCATTGCGTTAGCTTTTAAAATAGTATCTGATGCATTTGTTGGTACTCTGACATATATAAGAATATATACTGGAACAATTAGACCTGGAGATAGTATTTATAATAGCACAAAAGAACAAAAAGAGCGAATTTCACGTTTATTGTTAATGCATGCAAATTTAAGAGAAGAAATTAAAATTGCAAAAGCAGGCGATATTGCCGCAATAGTTGGATTAAAAGATACAACAACAGGTGATACATTATGTTCTATAAACTGTAATATCATTTTAGAAAAAATAATTTTTCCAGAACCTGTAATATCTATAGCAATAGAACCAAACACGAAAAATGATCAAGAAAAAATGGGTGTAGCTTTAAAAAAATTATCAACAGAAGATCCATCATTAAAGTTATCAGTAGATAAAGAAACATCACAAACCTTAATTTCTGGAATGGGCGAATTACATTTAGAAATAATTGTAGATAGATTAAAAAGAGAATACGGAGTAAACACAAAAACCGGATCACCGCGAGTTGCTTATAGAGAAACAATAACAAAAACTATAGAAAAAGAAGGAAAATATATAAAACAATCCGGTGGGCGCGGACAATATGGACATGTAGTATTAAAAATAGAACCATTAAAACATGGAGAGGGTATTATTTTTGAAAATAAAATAGTAGGAGGTTCTATTCCAAGAGAATATATTCCTGCTGTTAAAAAAGGTGTAATAGAAAAAGCTCACACAGGTGTTTTAGCAGGCTATCCAATAGTTGATATAAAAATAACTTTATTGGACGGATCATTTCATGAAGTTGATTCTAGCGAACAAGCATTTAAAAATGCAGCAGCTAAAGCGTTTAAAGATGCTGCATTAGAAGCAAATTTATTATTATTAGAACCGATAATGTTAATGACTATTATAACTCCACATGATTACCTTGGAGAAATAATTGGCGATTTAAATAAAAGAAGAGGAACAATACAAGATGTGACAGATGTACTTACAGGTAAAGAAATTAAAACAAAAATACCTTTATCAGAAATATTTGGTTACTCAACAATAATTAGATCAATAACACAAGGCAGAGCTAGTTATAATATGGAATTTAACTCATATCTTCCAGTACCTGAGTATATACTAAATACTATAATTGACTATAAAAAATAACATTTATTATATCTAGAATTATAATGACAATAAAAAATCAAACTATTAGAATTAAATTAAAATCATACGATCATGCAGTTATAGATAAATCAACTAAAGATATAGTAGAAACAGCTAAAAAAACTGGGGCTAGAATACATGGACCAATACCTTTACCAACTTATATAGAACGTTTTACAATATTAATATCTCCGCACGCTAATAAAAATGCTAGAGATCAATATGAAATAAGAACTCATAAACGTTTAATTGTTATAGTTGATCTGACAGATAAAACTGTAAATGCTCTCATGCGTTTAGATTTGGCAGCTGGTGTTGATATTAAAATTTCTATCGATTAAATTAAGAGGTTTTATGAATGGATTAGGAATTTTTGCATATAAATGTGGTATGACAAGATTTTTTACAGAAACTGGAGTGTCAATACCAGTAACAGCAGTGAAAGTGTATAAAAATTACTTATTGGAAATAAAACATACCACAAATACATCTTGTAGAATAAAAATTGCTGCTTGTCCAGTTAAAAAAAAACACATACAAAATTCAGTAATTGGTTTTTATAAAAAATATGGATTAGAAAATTTAAAATATCTGAATGAATTTTGCGTAAAAAAGGATTCTGTTAAAAATTATCCTATTGGGACGGAATTATCTATAAACATATTTAATGTAGCTGAAAAATTGAATGTCATAGGCATATCAAAAGGCAAAGGATTTGCAGGAGTGATAAAACGCCATAACTTCAATTCACAAAGAGCTACTCATGGCACATCATTAGTTCATAGAGCCCCAGGTTCAATAGGTCAATGTCAAGATCCAGGTAAGGTTTTTAAAGGTAAAAAAATGGCAGGTAGATTAGGATGTGATAAAATAACATTAAAAAATATAAGTATTATAAATATTTATTATGATCTAAATGTTATATTATTAAAAGGATCTATACCAGGATACCCAGGTACTAAAATAATTCTAAAAAAACACATTAATTAAAGGGTCTTATATGGATTATTTTGTTTTAAAAAAAAACAATGAGAAAGAAAAAATAATTTTATCAGCAGATATCTTTAATGTAAATTACAATGAACAACTAGTACATCAATTAGTTGTCTCGTATATAGCAAATTCTCACAAAGGTATTAAAAAACAAAAATCACGTGCCGAAGTTAGTGGTGGAGGGAAAAAACCTTGGAAACAAAAAGGTACTGGTAGAGCCAGAGCTGGTACTATACGAAGTCCATTATGGAAAGGTGGTGGAAAAATATTTGCTGCAAAAGCCATACCTTCTAGAACCAAAAAAATAAATAAGAAAGTATATAAATTAGGTTTAAAGGTAATTTTATCTCAATTGTGTCGTGATAATAAAATAACTATTATAGAAGATATTGAGATAAAAAATCATAAAACAAAAAATTTTTTAAATGAAATAAATTTTATAAAAAAAAATATACAAACACTTTTAGTTATCGATCAATTAAATTTAAATATATATTTAGCAACAAGAAATATAAAAAATTTTAAAATTGTAACTTACAAACATTTAACTCCATTTCTACTTTTAAAATATAATTCTATTGTACTATTACAATCAACTATAAAATATATAGAAGAGCGTTTCAAATGATAAAAGAAACATATCTATATAATATAATTAAAGGTCAATATTCAACAGAAAAAACAGTTAAAATGTATGAAAATTTTCACTGTATCACTTTTAATGTAGATATAAATGCAAATAAATATAAAATAAAAAATGCAATAGAAAAAATATTTAATGTAAAGGTTTTATCAGTTAATACAATAACTAGTAAGGCAAAAAAAGTTAAATTTAAAAACATTGTTGGAAAAAAGAATAACTTCAAAAAAGCTATAGTAAAATTAAAAAAAGGTTACGATATAAATTTTGGCGAGTTTGAATAAATTATGACTACATTAAAACGCTATAAACCTACATCTCCAGGATTAAGAGGATTGGTAAGTATAAAAAATTCATTATTATCTAAATGTAAGCCACAAAAAAATTTAACAGTTCATAAAAAAAATTCAGCTGGAAGAAACAATCAAGGGAGAATAACAGCATGGAAACGTGGTGGTGGGCATAAAAAAAAATACAGACTAATAGATTGGAAAAGATCTAAACATGATATACCAGCTAAAATAGAGCAAATAGAATATGATCCAAATAGATCACCATATATAGCTTTATTATTATATCAAGATGGAGAAAGAAAATATATATTATGTCCAAACGAATCAAAAATAGGCGATATAATTGTATCGGGTTATAACGTACCTATAGAGAAAGGTAATAACACACTATTAAAAAATATTCCAGTAGGTACACTAGTTCATTGCATAGAATTAATTCCAGGATCAGGTGCAAAATTAGCAAGAAGTGCTGGATGTTATGCTCAATTTTTAGCTAAAGATTCCACACATGCAACATTGAGGTTACGTTCTGGTGAAATTAGAAAGGTATTACTAGAATGTTTTGCATCAATTGGAATATTATCAAAAAGTGAACACAATTTAAGAAAATTGGGCAAGGCTGGTAGAAATAGATGGTTAGGAATTAAACCCAGAGTTAGAGGTGTAGCTATGAATCCAGTTGATCATCCGTTAGGTGGCGGAGAAGGTAAAACATCTGGTGGTAGACATCCGTGTACTCCATGGGGGAAACCAGAAGGAAAAATCACTAGAAAAAATAAAAAACATGGTTATAAACTTATAATAAAAAGTAGACGAAAATAATTATTGATTATAGGAGTATTTTGTGACACGTTCTTTAAAAAAAGGCCCATTTGTTGACTATCATTTATTAAAAAAAATAAAAAATAATATACATTTAAAAAAAACACCTATAAAAACATGGTCTAGACGATCAATGGTTATTCCAGATATGATAGGATTCACATTTTCTGTACACAATGGTAAAAAATTTATACCTGTATTTATTAATGAAAATATGGTAGGACATAAATTAGGAGAATTCTCACCAACAAGAATATTTAAAGGACATTCAGGTGACAAAGGGCAAAATAAAAATGTTAAAAAAAAATAAAAAATTAAATTAAGGAATATCATATGATAGTTTCAGCTAGTTTAAAAAACGCTAGAATATCTAGTCAAAAATTGAAATCATCGTTAGATGCAATTAGAGGATTAAATGTACCTTTAGCATTAAATATTTTGATGTTTAGTAATAAAAAATCAGCATTTATAATAAAAAAACTTTTATATTCTGCTATAGCAAATGCTGAAAATAATAATAATCTACTATCAACAAATTTATATATACATAATATTTACGCTACAAATGGGCCAAGTTTAAAAAGATTAAACATACGAGCAAGAGGCAGATCAGATAAAATAATAAAAAGAAGTTCACACATATTTATATTTATAAAAGAGAGAGAATAGGTATGGGACAAAAAGTAAACCCCATAGGCATACGTTTAGGTTTCATAAAAAAAAGTAATGCTTCTTGGTACCCTGACGGTGATTCATTTGCAAACATATTAAAAAATGATTTAAATATAAGATCGTATATTAAGAATAAGCTTTCTAAAAATGCAAGCATTAGTACCATAGTGATAGAACGCATTGGACAAAGTGTTAAAATTATAATAAACACAGCAAAACCAGGTTTAGTGATAGGAAAAAGAGGCGAAGATATAGAAAAATTACGTACCGAATTAAATAAACTATATAATATAACAGTAAACATAAACGTAGAAGAAATAAAAAATCCAGAACTAGATGCATATTTAGTTGCAGAAAATGTAGCAACTCAATTGAAAAAAAGAGTCATGTTTAAAAAAGCTATGAAACGCGCTGTATCAAATGCTATAAAACACGGCGCTAAAGGAATTAAAGTTGCGGTATCGGGACGAGTAGGCGGTACTGATATCGCTAGACGCGAATGGTATAAGGAAGGTAGAATACCATTGCATACATTTAAGGCTGACATTGATTATGCAGTGGCAGAAGCAAATACAGTTTATGGTATTATAGGTGTAAAAGTATGGATTTATAAAGGTGATGTAATATTAAAAAATAAAAACGATAATATAATTTAAGGATATATTTATGTTACAACCAGGCAGAACAAAATATAGAAAACAACAAAAAAATATACATAATAAAACACTAGCGACAAAAGGAATCGATTTAGCATTTGGTGAATATGGGTTAAAGACTTTAAATAATGCTAGAATAAGCGCAAGACAAATAGAAGCATCAAGAATTGTTATATCAAAACACTTAAAACGAGGCGGTAAAATGTGGATTAGGATTTTTCCTGATAGACCTATTACAAAAAAACCAATTGAAGTAAGACAAGGTAAAGGTAAAGGTGATGTAGCATTTTGGGCTGCTGCTGTAACACCTGGAAAAATTTTATTTGAATTATCAGGTGTATCTAAAGAAATAGCTATAAAAGCTTTTAAGTTAGCTTCTTATAAATTACCTGTGAAAACTATATGTGTTTCTAAACAATCTTAAAAAAAAATGAAAACAACACACTTAAATGAAAAATCACTTACTGAATTAAATATATATCTTGTTATACTTTACAAAAAAAAATTAAAACTACTTTTAGAAAAAACAAATGGCTCTGAATTTAAAAATAGTCATGTACTTAAAAGTACAAAAAAATATATAGCACGAACTTTAACCATAATAAATGAAAAAAAAAGAGATAATATATGAGTTTATTAACAGGTATTGTTTATAGTAACAAAATGAATAAAACAATTTTAGTTAAAATTTGGAAAAAAATTAAACACAAAAAATACAAAAAATATGTTAGTAAATATATAAAATATTTTGTACATGATGAAAATAATAGTTGTCACCCAGGAGATTTAATCTCATTCAAAGAAGTAGTTAAAATTTCAAAAAAAAAAAATTGGATATTAAACTCAATTCTAAAAAGGTGTAAAAATGATACAAATGCAAACTGAATTATTAGTAGCTGACAACAGTGGCGCAAAAAAAGTAATGTGTATTAAAGTGCTTGGTGGTACACGCAAACGTTTCGCAAACATAAGTGATTTGATAAAAGTTAGTGTTAAAGATGCTATACCAACAGCTAAAGTGAAAAAAGGTGATGTGCTAAACGCAGTTATTGTGAGAACAAAGTATGGAATAGCAAGAAGCGATGGTTCATTTATTAAATTTGATACGAACGCTGTAGTTTTACTCGATAACAAAAATCAACCTATTGGTACAAGAATTTTTGGCCCAGTGACCAGAGAATTACGATCAGAAAAATATATGAAAATAGCTTCCTTAGCTTTAGAAGTCTTATGATAAAATTTAAAATGAACGATAAAATAATTGTATGTAAGGGCAAGGATAAAGGTAAAATAGGTATTATAAAAAATTTAATTAGAAAAAAAAGAAAAAAAAATAACTTATATGTTTTAATAGAAGGTATAAATTTTTATAAAAAACACGTAAAAGGTAATCCTAATAAAAATAAAACTGGGGGAATAATCAAGTTAGAAAAACCAATTGCATTTTCTAATATAATGTTAATAAATACTTTAACACACACTAAAGATAAGATTTTTTTTTCGTACATTAACAAAAAAAAAACAAGAGTATTTAAATCAAATAAAGAGATGCTAAAATGACTATATCTAAAAATTTTTATAAAACAACAATAATTCCATATTTTATAGAAAATAAAATATTTAATAATATTATGGAAGCCCCAAAATTAATTAAAGTTGTCATTAATACTGGATTCACTGTAGCAAACAGCAATAAAAAATATATAGATGAAACATTAACTGATCTTACATTAATATCGTCTCAGCGATCAATAATAACAAAAGCAAAAAAATCTATAGCTGGCTTTAAAGTGAGAAAAGGGTTTGTAATAGGTTGCAAGGTTACTTTACGTGAAACTAATATGTATAACTTTTTAAACAAACTTATTACTATTGTTTTACCACGAATTAGAGATTTTAAAGGACTGAGCGATAAATCTTTTGATGGTCATGGAAATTATTCTATAGGAATTAAAGAACATATAATATTTCCTGAAATTGATTATGATAAAGTAAGTACCGTTAAAGGACTTGATATAACAATAGTTACAAATGCGAAAACAAATGATAACGGTAAATTATTATTACAATCATTTAAATTTCCAATTATTTAATATTAAATAGGTGTTTTATGGCTAGATTATGTATGTATACAAGAGAAAAAAAAAGAATAAAACTTGTGAAAAAATATTTTTCAAAAAGACAAAAACTTAGAAAAATTATCAACGATATAACTGCTTCTATAGCGGCTAAGGAACTTGCACAAAAAAAAATACAAGCATTACCGCGCGATTCATCACCTTGTAGACTTAGAAATAGATGTTGGAAAACAGGACGTGCGCGCGGTGTATATAGTTTTATTGGTTTATGCAGAAATATGTTTAGACATCATGCGATGTTTGGAGATATTCCTGGCCTAAGAAAAGCAAGTTGGTAATTTATGAATATACAAGATCCTATATCTGATATAATAACACAATTAAGAAATGGTTATTTAGCAAAAAAAGAATTTATAGTAGTTTACTCATCAAAAATAATCTTGAATGTAATAATTATATTAAAAAACGAATTTTTTATAAAAGATTATTTAATAATAAACGAAGAAAAAAATAAAACTAAAATAAAGATAATTTTACGATATTATGGGAAAAAACAACCAATAATAAAAAAAATAACACGATTAAGTAAACCTAGCCTTAGAATTTATAATAAATATAAAAATTTAGAAAAAATAGCTAACGGATTTGGAATTTCAATAATATCAACATCAAAAGGAATTATGACTGACAAGGATGCACGAAAAAAAAAATGTGGTGGAGAAGTTTTATGCACAATAGAATAGAAGACAAGAAAACTTTAAATTCCAAACTAATAATACCGGCAAACATATTAATACAAGAATTAAATAATACTTATACTTTAACTGGACCAAAAGGCATAATAACACATAATTTACATCCACAACTACAAATAAAAATAACAGATAAAGTTATAATTATTGAAACAATTAAATCTAAAAGTGATAGAACAACTAAAAAATTAGCTTTATTAAATACTACTGTAGCATTATTCAAAAACTATATTAATGGATTATTATATTTATTCGAAAAAACAATCATAATAAAAGGTATTGGTTATAAAGCTGAATATACAAATTCACTTCTAAAACTATTTTTAGGTTATTCACATCCAATAATTTACCAAATCCCAAGTGATATAACAATCGAGTTATTAACTCAAACATTAATTTGTATAAAAGGAGTATCAAAACATAAAGTTGGTCAAACAGCACATGAAATAAAAATGAAAAAACCAGCAGACATCTATAAAGGTAATGGTATTAAATACAAAGATGAAATTTTAAAATTAAAATCACCTAAAAAAACTAAATAAAACACAAATGCATAAAAGTTCAGCAATAAATAAAAGAAAAAAAAAAATAAGATGTACAATAAAAAAACAAAATAAATATCGTTTAACAGTATATAAATCTAACAAGCATATTTATACACAATTGTATAATTCAACAGGCACTAAAATAATTACAAGTTTATCAACACTAGACAACTTGTTTAAAAACGAAATAACTAATACAAAAACTACAGAACAATTAACAAAAACCACTAAAGCAAAAATAATTGGATTATTATTAGCAAAAAAAATAAAAGATAAAAATATAACTCAAGTAGTATTCGATAGATCAGGATTTAAATTTCATGGAAGAATTAAAGCTGTGGCTGATTCAATAAAAGATTCTGGTATTGCTTGTTAATTTTTAGGAAAATTTTATGATAAATTTAAAAAAATCTATAGAAAAAAAAGACAATTTTTTTGAAAAATTGTTACTCGTAAGAAGAAATACAAAAGTCACTAAAGGTGGACGCGTGTTTGGGTTTTCAGTTTTAACTGTAGTAGGTGATAAAAATGGAAAAGTTGGCATAGGTAAAGGTAAAGCAAAAGAAGTTCCATTTGCAATACAAAAAGCAATGGATCGTGCAAGAAAAAATTTAATTACATTAAATATAAATAATAATACAATTTACTATAAATTTACATTTAAATATCGCTCAACAAAAATTATAATGTTACCCGGATACGACGGATGTGGTATAATATCAGCAGCAAGCGTACGATCTATATTTGAAGCTGTTGGAATAAAGAATATATTTGTAAAATGCTTTGGATCTAAAAACCCTGGGGTATTAATAAAGTGTGTGTTTAATGGATTAATTCAAATGAATAAAAACTTTATAGGCTTTTCTTTTAGAAAAGAATTGCTGCAAAAATACAGGTAAAAATATGTTAAATACATTCACTATTAAATTTACAAAAAGACATCGAGTAGGCAGAGGAATAGGCTCAACAACTGGCAAAACTTGTGGTAGAGGGCATAAAGGACAAAAATCTAGAGCTGGTTATTCAAAAAGCTTTTTATTTGAAGGCGGACAAACACCACTGAATATTAGACTGCCGAAATTTGGTTTCACAAGCTTAAAAAATAAATTTAAACACACATTACATTTACACAACTTAGACGTACTTGCTAATGAAACTATTAATTTGAATATACTAAAAACGACACATATAATTAAAAAAAATATAAAATTTGTAAAAATTTTATATTCAAAAAAAATAAACAATATAAAAATTAACGATAAAAATATTAAGCTATCTAAAAAAACACAGGACCTTTTAAGTGGAGGTGGTGGGATTTGAACCCACGTTTGTAACTATCAAGTTAAAAAGTTTACATGTTTTTTTTTATTAATTATTTTTCTCTAATTTCATATTAATTAACTAAAATCAGATAAATTTTTAAAAAAAATCTTTACATTATTACAAATTCATAATGTAAATATCTTATTTTTTTTATATTTTACATAAAAAGAGTAAATAAAATATATGCAGTAACTTAAGCAGCTACTGCGTAATTATAATTCTTATTGGCGTTTTTTATTGCCTAAGTTTTACGAGATTAACTCGACATGAATTTTTAACAAAATAACGTTACATCTAACCCTAAAATCACCCCCGTCTCTCTGTTTTCTTATTTTTTTTTCTTATTCAGCACTTTTCTAAAAGAATTTCTAGCAAACATTTTTCTACTATACTCATAAATTAGCTTCTCTCTATCTAAAAAATCTTTATCAATCTCTTGTAAATACCACAATAACGTTGAAATCCAACAATCTATTAACGAAAAACTCTCGCTTAAAAAATATGGCATATCTTTAAACAAGATTTTAGCCCCTTCTATCTGTGTTATTAAATTTTTTTTATACTCTTCTAAATTTATAGATAAATCGTTTCTCAAATTTAATATATAATTCAACGTTTTAAACCAATCTTTATTTATTCTATATATCAATAATCTGGTTTTACCTTTTAATATTGGATTTGATGGCATTAATGGTGGATGTGGAAATCGTTCATCAATATACTCTGTAATAATTTCTGCTTTATATAAAATTAAATCACGATCAATAAATGTAGGAGTATAACAGTAAGGATTTATTTTTCTTAAAGATTCAATATGATCTTTTATAAGACGTTCATCAAAATCTAAACACTTTTCTGCTAACACAAGTTTAGTAACATGCGAATACGGATCGTTAAATCCATTTGTATACAACGTCATTATTGAATGTTTTATATTTGATATATACATTATTTTATATCTTTCCAATACGATCTCTTAATAAAATACAACAAAACAGCAAGTATTATAAAATATCCTACAACAAAAATACCAATAGCATTTCTAATTACTGCATTTGGCTCACTTATATACGATAAAAATGTTACTAAATCTTTAACTACTAAGTTATAATTATCTCTAGAAAGAATACCATTCTCTACTAATTGTAACATATTTTCAATATCTGAATATTTATGATGATTTTCTTTTAAAACTTGAATGCCTTGTAATTTCACTAATGCATGCGGCATAGCCACGTCTGGAAAAACAAGATTATTAACCCCAAATGGCCTGGAACGATCTTTATAAAAACTTTGCATATAAGTATAAAGCCAATCAACACCTCTATATTTTATAATAAGAGATAAATCAGGTGGAACTTTTCCAAACCATTTGACTCCATACTCTTTGCTTATTGAACTTAAAATAGGACTATTCTCATTAATAGAATCAGTAGAATGCAAAAAATACTCACGTATAAGTTCATTATAACTTTTATTACCAGAAATATGTATACCGGTAGCTAAGTCAGAATATCTCATATATTTTAAACTATGACATCCTTGACAATAATCAAAGAATATTCTAGCTCCTCTTTTAATTGCACTAAAGTCATCTAATTTTACAGAAGAAACTTTAATAAGTTTTATATTGCTACTTGCATAAAGATTTAAATTAAAAACACAAGAAATAATTATTATTAAAAAAATCTTAAACTTAATCATTTTTTAATCTCGTAAGAAGTTCTTTAGTTTTTTCTAAAGATGAATAAATCGGCATTAACAAAAAAAATCCAAAATAAATAAAAGAACATATTTGCGCCACGAACGTTCTAACAACACTCGGTGGTTCCATACCTAAATAACCTAACATAAAAAAGCTAATGATAAACATAATTAACGCTATTTTAGAAAAAATACCTTTATATCTAATGGATTTGACAGGACTTCTATCAAGCCATGGTAAAACAAATAAAATTGCTATTGATGCTCCCATAGCTATAACACCTGCTAATTTATTCGGAATAGCTCGTAAAATTGCATAATATGGTGTCATATACCATACAGGAGCTATATGTTCCGGTGTAGCTAATTGATCTGCTGGTGCAAAATTAGGCGCTTCTAAAAAAAAACCATAAAATTCTGGTGAAAAAAATACCACATAAAAAAAGCATATAAAAAATACAGAAACTCCAAAAAGATCTTTAACAGTATAATAAGGGTGCATCGGTATACCATCAATTGGTATTCCGTGTATATCTTTATTTTTTTTTATTTCAATACCATCTGGATTATTAGATCCAACTTCATGTAATGCTATTAAATGCAACATAATTAATATAAGAAAAATTAGTGGCATTGCCGATACATGAATAGAAAAAAATCTATTTAATGTCGCTCCACTAATAGTATAATCACCACGAATTAGTTCAACAAAAGACGCGCCTATAACAGGTATAGCACCAAACAATGAAGTTATTACTTGCGCCCCCCAAAAAGACATATTTCCCCAAGGCAATAAATATCCAAAAAAACACTCAGCTAACAAACATAGAAATATAACAACCCCTATTATCCATAACAACTCTCTAGGTTTTTTATATGAACCATACAATAAACCTCTAAATACATGCAAATAAACAACTATAAAAAAAAATGATGCTCCAGTAGAATGAATATATCTTATCAACCAACCATACCTAATATCTCTCATAATATATTCAACAGAATCAAATGCCTCTGCACTGGAAGGATTATAAAACATTGTAAGCCATATCCCACTTATTATTTGTATACCAAATACTAATAAAGCTAACGATCCAAAATAATACCAAAAATTGAAATTCTTAGGCGCATAATATTCACTCATATGCTCTTTCCATAAAGTTTTTAATGGAAATCTTTCATCTAACCAATCAATAAACTTGCTTGCTAAATTATTATACATATAATACTTCCTTTACTACTCTTCACCAACACGCAATACTTTATCATTCAAATATCTATGTGGCGGAACTAATAAATTATATGGAGCAGGCACTCCTTTAAAAACTCTACCAGCAAAATCAAATCTAGAACCATGACATGGACAAAAAAATCCACCAATCCAATTAGTATCAACCTCACCTTTCTTAGGTTTATAAAGTGGTACACAACCTAAATGGGTACATATGCCTATAACTACAAATATCTCAGGTTTAATCGATCTATGTATATTTTGTGCATACATAGGTTGCTGTAATATTTTTGATTCTGGATCACGTAATTTATCTACCAACATACTTAATAAAGCTAAATGCGCTTTAGTTCTTCTTATAACAAATATAGGTTGTCCACGCCATTCTAACGTTATTTTTTGACCTTCTTCAATTTTAGAGATATCCAAATCAACTGGTGCACCCAACGCTTTAGCTTTAGCACTTGGCAGCCAAGAAGAAATAAATGGAATAGCAGCAACGCCAAATCCAATTCCACCTAATACAGTTGCGGTTAAAGTAAGATATTTTCTTCTATTTAAATTTATATTATCTTTATTCATTTCTTTCACCTCATTCAATAATACACATAAATAATATCTTAAACTTAATAAGAATACAATATTTTAACGTTTTGAGTATTGCTCTTTTTTTCTAGCTTTTCTTCTACCAACCTTTTTTCTTTCAACTTTTCTAGGATCTCGAGTTAAAAATCCTAAATCTTTTAATGTTTTTTTAACTGTTTGCTTAGTATCTTTAATCTGCGTATTAAATTTCACTAATGCTTTACTGATTCCATGTCGTATAGCTTCCGCTTGACCAGTCAAGCCACCACCTTTTACAGTTATTTTTATATCAACTATTTTTTCAATATTCAAAACTTTTAATGGTTTTCTTATAATATTTAATGATCTTACTGAATCTTTAAAATAATTCTCTAAATTATTAATATAAATTAACCCAGATCCATTTTTCAAAAAAATTCTAGCTATACTTCTTTTACGTTTTCCAGTACTATATATATAATCATTCATCCTATAAACTACCTATTTGTGAAATTTGAACAGTATGCGGATGTATATTGTTTTCATATATTTTTAATTGTTTTAAAAAAATTTTTTGCAACTTATTTTTTGGTAACATACCTTTCACAGCATTTCTCAAAACATAATTAGGCTTATTTTTAATCATAAAATTTAACACATCAGTTTTTAATCCACCTGGATAACCAGTATGCCTATAATATTTTTTTTTCATTAACTTATCGCCAGTGACTTTTATTTTTTTTGAATTTATTACAACAATCCGTATATTATTAGGTTTATATACTTTATAATCTATTTTATCTTTTCCCATTAATTTAATAGCTATTTCCGAAGCTAATCTACCTAATATTTTATTTTCAGCATCATATAGCATCCACGGAATAATAACTTTTGACTGTGTTTTTTTCATATTGATCTATTTTTTTATTTGTACTATTTTATTATTTTATAAAAATTTATAAAAAAAACAAAGAAATTATTATAACATCTACTATTATAAATAAAAATTTATTAAGAAGGAAATCAAAATGAAAAAAAAAAATGTAATAGAACTAAAAGGTCTTGTAAAAGAAAGCCTACCAAATGCCACATTTAAAGTAAAATTAGAAAATGATCATATAATAATAGCGCATATTTCAGGCAGAATACGAAAAAATTATATCAGAATTTTAATAGGCGATACAGTTATAGTAGAAATGTCACCATATGATTTAACAAAAGGACGAATAATTTATAGAAATAACGAATAAAAAAAAACACGCCCGGAAGGATTTGAACCTCCGACCTTTTGGTTCGTAGCCAAATGCTCTAATCCAACTGAGCTACGGGCGCAAAAAACGGAGAGAGTGGGATTCGAACCCACGATAATGATAACAACTATACTCCCTTAGCAGGGGAGCGCCTTAAACCTCTCGGCCATCTCTCCTCTTACAGTATATATTATTGTTGTTAAAATATCAAATTTTATCGTTTAAATCTAAGTAGATATAACATATAAAAAATTAATTAAACTATATGCATTTTTTAAAATTATATATGCTTATTATAATTAATAAACATAAGTTTTGTAATACTCAATGAAAATTAAAAAACAATATCTTAAAATAAATCAAAATATATTCAAAAATAAAAAAGTAAAAATTAATCACAATAAAAATATCAAACCATCCAAAGATAATATAAAATCTATATTTTACTCAAATATTGATAAGTATAAAGATCTATATACACTAGATTTATTTGCTGGCACAGGTGTTATATCATTTGATTTATATTTTAAAAAATTAAAAAAACATATACTAATAGAAAAAAATAAGAAAAATTACACTGTAATCAAAAAAATAAAAAATATTATAGTTCCTAATAAAGATTTTAATATACACAATACAGATTCTTACTTATGGATAAAAAATTTTATTTTTTTAAATATATCTTTAATAATTATTGATCCACCGTATAAGATTAATAATCTTAATTTATACTTTATAGTACTAAATCAAATAACGTTTTTAAAAAAATATATATTGTTTTTTTTAGAAACTAATAAAAAAATAATAATAAAAAATAATTTATTAGAATATTTTCTGATCAATAAATATCAAAAAGGACAAACATTATGCTATTTAATAAAAAAAATTTAACAACTATTTTAAATACTTATTTGGTTGGTGGATTTATACGCGATAAATTTATAGGAATAAACAATACTGAAAAAGATTGGCTTATAACTAAAATAAACTTCGAAACTATGTTTAAATTTGGATTTAAACTTGTCGGACGAGACTTTCCTGTATTTTTACACGCTATAACAAAAGAAGAATACGCATTAGCAAGAAAAGACCGTAAAACAAAAAAAGGTCATGCAGGATTTAAATGTTTTTTTTCAAAAAATATAAATTTAAAAAATGATATTTATAGAAGAGATTTAACTTGCAACACATTTATACTACACTCCACAGGTTCTCTAACTGATATACTAAATGCACAAACAGATTTAAAAAATAAAACTTTAAAACATATATCATTTCATTTTTCTGATGATCCTCTAAGGGTTTTCAGATTAGCAAGATTTTGGAATAAATACTATAATAAAGGCTTTTTAATTTCATCTCACACTTATTTTTTAATAAAAAATTTAGTCGCAAAAAACAATTTATTACAATTATCGAATGAACGAATTATAAAAGAATTTCATTTAGCATTATCATTTCAAACTCCTGCTTATTTTTTAAATTTTCTATATCAAACAAAATCATTATATCAAGTATTTAACGATATTCATTTACTTATAGAATTTTCAATAATTAAAAGTTTTAATATATATTTAAATTTATGGATACAGTTATGTAACATATACATAAAAACTTACACAAATAATACACACATTAAATTATTATTATTATTCTTTAAACTTAAAACAGCTATATTCTATAAAACATCTTACAAATCAAAATTAAATATAAAAAAACTATATTCATATTATAAAGATAAATTATTATTATCAAAAAAATATCTTGGGTATATCACAAATCTCACTATTGTGAATTTTCTATTTCATAAAATATTACAAAATAATAATAATACACTAAATATGTTAAAAAAAATAACACAATCAAAAAACAAACTTGTTATTCTAAATAACTTATATATCTGTGATATTAACAATCGTATCAACGATCATATTTCTTTTTTCTATAAAAAATATATAATTTTAGAAATATTAAATTCACTAACATATATCAAATTAAATAATAGAGATAAATTCAATAAAAATGACACAATAACATACGAGTCAAAAATTAATACCATGTTTTACACTTTTAAAAAAAATATTTTAAATTACATCAGTTAACAAGAGTCCATATTTAATTTTTCATCGCTGACAACGACTCCGTAATGCTTTAATTGTTCTCTTATTTTATCAGCAACTTTCCAATTTTTAGTATATCGTGCATTATTTCTTTTTTTTAATAAACGACCTATCACAGATTTATTTTTTGTTAACTGATCAATACGTAAAAATTTTCTAGACGTGTACTTAAATAACCCTAACTTATTACCAAGATATTTCAACGTAAATAATGCTTGTTGACTTTCTAAACAAGAAAAATCTTTATTTTTCCTTGATATCGTGGCTAATTCAAACAATATTGCCAAAGCACCGGATGTATTAAAATCTTGATTCAATACACAAATAAATTTATGTTCAAAAGATTCAATTAAAGAACCACCAGTTTTTAAATGCAAAAGAACTTTATACAATTTATTTAAACTATTACTAGTTTTTTTAAAATCATTAAATGAATAATTTATTTCTTGCCTATAATGAGTTGATAAAAAAAAAAATCTTAAATATTCTTCATTAAGCTTCTTCAAAATATTTTTAATTAACAAATAATTGTTTAGTGATTTAGACATTTTTTGTTCATTAACTTTAACATGTCCAATATGCAACCATACTTTAATAAAATTTAAACCTTTAACAGGTGCAATCTGAGCTAACTCATTTTCATGATGAGGAAATAATAAATCACTACCACCACTGTGAATATCAATAAATGATTTCGAATAATACAAATTCATAGCAGCACATTCTGAATGCCATCCAGGTCTTCCTTCTCCCCATGGAGAATACCAAAAATCTTTATCAGTTTTCCACAGTGTAAAATCTAAATCAAAATTTTTATTTAATTTTTTAAAATTTTTATGTCCTATTTTTACTTTAGATATTATAACACGAGATAACATACCATAATCTTTATTTTTAATAATATTATAATAAATATCATCATTTATACCACAGTAAGCATATTTTTCATTCTTTAAAAAAGAAATCAATTTTATTATGCTATAAATAAAATTGGTTGCTTTAGGTTCAAAAGTTGGCTCAAACAAACCTAATTTTTTTGTATCTAGATACATTTTTTTTATAAATAAATCTGCGACGTATTTAATAGAATAATTTGTTCCAAGTGACTTCTTTATTATCTTATCATCAATATCTGTTATATTCCTAATAAAAGTTATTTTTATATTTTGAAAATGTAAATATCTTATTAGCGTATCAAATAAAATAAAAATCCTAGCATGTCCTATATGACAATAATCATAAACAGTTATTCCGCACGTATAAATTATTAAAGTATTTTTAGGTAATTCTTCGACTTTTTTTGTTAAAGTATTATATATTTTTATCATTTTATTGATTATTAATTTATTATTTATTAACTTATAAACACAAACTAGAAAAAAATAACAGTAAAATGAATATTCATCTTTTAGAATTAAGACAACGATTAATATTTTGTATATATTTTTTCACACTAATGTTTTTAATTTTATTTTATTTTTCTGATATCCTATACGATTTATTTTCGTTACCAATAAAAACACAAACTCCAAATACCAATGCTCTAATAGCAATAAAGGTAACTTCGACTTTCATGATTCCATTAAAATTAGCTTTTTACATTGCTTTCTCTTTATCAACACCTTATTTTATTTTCAATATATGGCGTTTTATAACACCTGGTTTATATAGAAATGAAAGAACTTCAATACTGCCATACTTATTTTTAAGTATTATACTATTTTTTATCGGCATCGCTTTTGCATTTTATATTATATGTCCCATTGCTTTGAACTTTTTCTTAAATTGTTCACCCTCAAATGTCACTGTTATGATAGGACTTGATTACTATATGGATTTTATGTTTACTATAATACTAGGAGCTGGAATATCATTTCAAATTCCTATAATAATAAATGTAATAATACGATTAAACTTAACAACAAAACAACAATTAATAGAAAAGCGCGCATATATTATAGTACTGGCATTCATAATAGGTATGATCCTAACTCCTCCAGACGTTATTTCACAAATAATGTTAGCTATACCGATATGTATCCTATTTGAACTCGGATTATTTTTTTCAAAATAGGGCATTAAGCCCTATTTTTAATTACTTTTTTTTGCCTCAGCAAGTTCACGTATTCTTCTTTGTGTGTTCTCCTCTACTTTATCACTTAAAAATCTAACAGATAATATCCATAATACAGCAACAACAAAAAACACAAAAAAAGAAATGTGTGCTATAGACAACACATTAGTAGTTGCCATAATTGATAACAATGTACTTTGTACAAAAGCACCACCTGCTTTTCCAGCTCTTCCACCTATTACATCAACAGCAGCTTTACCTTTTGTTTTCAACTCATCATCCAATGGAATATAAGCCATTTCTTTAGTTGGATCAAATAATGAATATTTAACAACTTTAGACATTATAACAATCCCTGCTCCTAAAAATGTTGCTGCTGTAACAGGAGTAGTTCCTAATGATGATAAAATACCGTTAGCAATGCCTTTAATCAAACTAATATCATTTGCTAAAATAAAACAAAAAAAGAAAGTTCCCCCAACTAAAATAACAAACGGTGTAATTATGGCAGCTTTAAACCATGTAAATAATCTCAATAAATTAGATCCTATAAATAAACTAAATAGAATAGTTATTATTCCAGACCATGTTGAATAATTACCCATAAATGCATTATATCCACCTTTATCACCTGAATAATAAAACTTTAATTGTTCTTTCCATTGAACTTCAACTAAATTAATAGTGACACCATAAGCCATTATTAACATAGCAATTAACCCTAATTCTTTAGATTTAATCATTATTTTAATACTATCAATCATTCCAGGTTTGTTCTTTTTCTTCTTAGGATTCTTAGCAGCTTCACTACCATCATAATACTTTGGATCAATCAAAACATTTCTATACATCCATCTATATATATACATTGTAACAAAACCCATTATAACTACAGTACTCATTAAAAAATAAACAGACCATTTCCATGAATCTTCTGGAAAATATACTCTTATCCCAGTTGAACAAAATCTCACAACTTGCCCAGACAATATTAACGATACATTACCAATAACAACAAAAAGTCCATAAAATCTTTTTGACTCACTTATTCTTACTATTTCATTTGCAAACTGCCAAAACATCAAAGCAACCATGGCACTTCCCCATATTTCAGACAAAACATAAAACGCAGAATAAGACCAAAAAGCATATATATTAATAAAACCACTGAAAGCTGGATAAGTATTATTTAAATTATTAATTAACTCACTAGAAGGGTGTAACGCATCAAAATTTGGTTGTATTACAAATGCAAAAAAAGCAAAAAATACTAAAAATGGCGTAACCACAACATAAAAAATTGCTTCTTTACTAAAAATATTACACAATTTAGCATATAACATAACAAATATCACAGCAGCTGGTGTTACACAATAAAACTTTAAAAAAGGAATTATACCAGCACCAGCTGCATTAACCACTAAAGCATCTTTTGTATCTCTTAATAATGTGTAATTAAATAAAATCCCAAACATTATAAAACCTAATGGCAAAAATTTCTTTAATTCATCATTATAAATTGGCCATAATAATTTTCTCCAACGACTAAACTCTTCTTGCTTAGGCTCTGTCATGCTGATTGCTCCGTATCTTTAAATATAATATTAAATTATACAAACAAAAAAATGTTAATACAATAATTGAAATTAAAGCATTAACGATGTAATATTGATTTTTTTAATGTATAATACAATACATCTAAGTTTATTTAATTGGATGTACTGCATGAATGATTTAAAGCGTCGCATAATATTTGTAATATTTATCTTAATAATTTACAGAATAGGAGCACACATACCAATACCATTAATAGATACAAAACAAATAATTAACTCATTTTCAGACATAAATAAAAACATATTCAGTCTATTTAATTTATTTTCTGGCGGAGCACTTGCAAAAATCACTATATTTTCATTAGGTATAATGCCATACATCTCATCATCAATAGTAATTCAATTATTATCTGCAGTATGGATGCCATTAAAAAATATACAAAAAGACGGGCAACATGGTAAAAAAAAATTATCAAACTACACACGATTATTAACATTGCTATTAGCTACTATTCAAGCTAGTGCTATGGCTACATTCCTTATCACTACAAGCGCATCAAATAGTTTTAATACACTACACCATTTAGTAATAATTTTAAGTTTAATAACAGGCACATTATTTCTCATGTGGCTTGGTGAACAAATAAATGAAAAAGGTATAGGAAATGGTATTTCCTTAATTATATTTACAAGTATAATATCAAATATTCCCAGAAGTATAGTAAACGCCATGGAAAAACTTCGCCAAGGCGAAATAGGATTTTTATTAATGCTTATCTTTATTATCTCAATTATTCTAATTATTATACTTATAATTATTATTGAACGAGCTCAAAGAAAAATTTTTATAAACTATCCAAAAAGACAACAAGGAAGAAAAATATATGCTGCACAAACAAACTATTTACCATTTAAAATAAATATGGCAAGTGTCCTTCCACCTATATTTGCATCAAGTGTTATACTATTTCCTATAACTATCATAAAATGGATAAATAATACTTTTAAGCTAACAATTCTCGATTCGATTGTAAATTTACTAGCCCCAGGTAATATACTATACATAATATTATTTAGTGCGTTTATAGCATTTTTTTCCTTTTTCTATACTAATTTAATATTTAATTCTACAGATACTGCTGATAATTTAAAAAAAACAGGCGGTTTTATATCAGGAATAAGACCAGGCGAACAAACATCTACTTATATAAATAAAATAATTAACAAGTTAACTTACATAGGAACTGTATATTTATGTATTGTTTGTATAATACCTGAATTATTAGTTTTTTTTGCTAATATACCGTTTTATTTTGGTGGTACATCGTTATTAATAATAGTAGTTGTAATAATGGACTTTATATCACAGGTACAAGGTAGATTAATATCACAAAAATATGACGCTTTACTTAAAAAAAATAAATATAAAAAATATTAATAAGGATCTAATATGAAAGTTAGAGCATCTGTAAAAAAAATTTGTAAAAATTGTATGTTAATCAGACGAAATAGAATTCTTCGAGTAATATGCACAAATCCAAAACATAAACAAAAACAAGGTTGATTATGGAGATTTTATGGTAAGAATTTCAGGAGTTATATTAAACTCTGAAAAGCATTTAGCTATCGCTTTAAGAAGTATCTATGGAATTGGGAAAGTAAATTCTTTATATATTTGCAAAATAGCGCATATTTCACCATCAACAAAAGTTAAAAATCTAAAAGAGCAAGAAATTTCTAAACTTCAAAATGTTATTCTAGACTTCGAAATAGAAGGTAATTTAAGAACCAGAGTTAGACTTAACATAAAAAGATTAATAGATATTAAATCTTACAGAGGTCTTAGACATAAAAGTAATCTACCAGTTAGAGGACAACGAACAAAAACAAACGCGCGAACAAGAAAGAAAAATAAAAAAAATAAAGGCAATTAATGAAAAAAAAAAATAAAAAAAAAATAAAAAAAATATTATCTATTGGAAAAGCGTATATTCAAGCATCATACAATAATACATTAATATATCTTTCAGATATAACTGGCAATATATTAATGTGGAAAACTGCTGGAAGTGAAGGATTTAAAGGCTCAAAAAAAAGTACACCATATGCAGCACAAGTAGCATCAAAATCTATAGCCAAAGCTGCAAAAGACACATTTGGGTTAGCTTCTATTGAAATCTTTGTAAAAGGACCTGGTCCTGGACGAGAGGCTGCAATCAGAGGATTAGGAAATTACTTAAAAATAACATACATTGCCGACGTTACAAGCATTCCACATAACGGCTGTAGACCATCAAAAGAACGAAGAGTATAAACCCCATGGCACGTTATTTAACATCAACATGTAAAATGTCACGTAGAATAGGGTTGGACCTTAATTTAAAAGGAATAGCCGGTCGTAATATAACAAGCAAATGTAAATTAAAAGTATTCCCAGGACAACACGGTAGTAAGAGAAAAAAAACTGGTGGTAATTACTCTTCTCAATTACTAGCAAAACAAACAATAAAATATACATATGGTATTTTAGAAAAACAATTTTTTAATACTTACAAAAAAACTTTAAAGGTAAAAGGTTCAAGAGGTGAAGCATTATTAAAATTATTAGAATCACGCTTAGATAATGTAGTATATAGAATGGGATTTGCTGTTACACGCGCAGAAGCTCGTCAACTTGTCACACATAAAACAATAATAGTAACAAGAAAAAATACTGAGCATATCATATCACTACCATCGTTTCTTGTAAAACCTAATGATATTATAAAAATAAAAAATAAAAGTAAAACTCAAATACGAATACAACATGCTTTAATGTGTGCAGAAAAAATAGGTTTTGCATTATGGTTAAATGTAGACATAACAAATATGTCTGGAACATTTCTGAGAATACCTGAACGCAATGAATTATCAAATGACTTTAATGAACAATTAGTTGTAGAATTTTATTCTAAATAATGGAGTTTATAAATGTTTGAGCTAATAGATAGTTTTATAAAACCACGTATAGCAAGTTTTATAGAATTTGATAAAAATAACGCAGAGATAATAATAGAACCTCTAGAAAAAGGATTTGGACATACTCTTGGTAATGCATTTCGCAGAATTCTTTTATCATCAATTCCAGGATGTGCTGTTACAGCAGCAAAAATTTCTGGAGTTTTACATGAATTTGCTTGTAAAAATGGTATTTATGAAGATATGATCGATATTTTATTAAACTTAAGTAATATAAAATTTCAAATAGAAAACCAAACTGACATTGAATTGAGCTTAAGTAAAAAAGGTCCTTGTGTAGTTTATGGTTCTGATTTTGTCTTACCACATAATGTTAAAATAATTAATCCAGACATTATTATAGCAAATGTTGATATTTACGGTGACTTAGAAATAACAATAAGAGTTATGAAAAACTACGGATATAAAACTAAACCAGAAAATGATCATATTAATGAAGATTTAACTAATTGGTTGCATTTAGATTCTTTTTTTAGTCCAGTTGAAAAAGTAACATATAGGGTAGAAAATACTAAATTTGAAAATAAAACAAATCTTGATAAACTAATAATCTTAGTAAGCACCAATGGTACAATAAATGCACTAGATGCTATTAAAGTCGCTGCTAAAATCTTAATTAATCAATTATCTATTTTCATAGATTTTGACTCAATAAAAAAAGAAAAAACCATTTTAGACGAAAAAAAAATAAATCCAAATTTTTTTAAAACAATAAACAGTTTAAATTTAACAGTTAGATCAGCTAACTGTTTAAAAGCTGAAAATATTCAATATATAGGCGATCTTATTCAAAAAAGCGAAACAGAATTACTTAAAACACCTAATTTTGGGAAAAAATCTTTAGCAGAAATAAAAAATATCTTGTCTAGCATGAATTTATCATTAGGCATGCTAATAGACGATTGGAACAAAATAAAAGACGAATATATTAATAAAAACAAAAATCTAAATTAAAGGTTATTATGAGACATAGAAAAAGTGGTAAAAAACTAAACAGAACATCAAGTCACAGAAAATCAATGTTTTATAACATGTCAAGAAGTTTGATAAAATATGAAACAATTATAACAACATTACCCAAAGCTAAAGAATTAAGACGATTCATAGAACCATTGATAACATTATCCAAAAGAAATAATTTAGCAAACAAACGAGCTGTTTTAGAAAAAATAAAAGATAAAAAAATCTTAAAAAAATTATTTCTAGTTCTAGGCCAACGTTATATCAATAGATCAGGCGGGTATACTAGAATTTATAAATATCAATATAGACGTGGTGATGCAGCCACAATGGCAGTAATTGAATTAATTAATAAAAATTAATCATTATTCATGAACTGGCACATCTTTTGGATGAATCGTGCTGTACTGATAGCAAGAAAAGCATCGTCATTAGGCAACATTCCTATAGGAGCAATTTTAGTACGAAATAATTTTGAAATTGGAGTAGGATTAAATTTTAAACAATTTAATTATTATTCCATTGCTCACGCTGAAATAACTGCTTTAAAACAAAGCTCATTTTATTGCAGAAACAGACTGGCACAAGAATGTGCAATATACACAACATTGGAACCATGCTTTACATGTTTATCAGTATTATTATTATTTAATATAAAATATATAGTATTTGGTGCATATTACAACAAAAAATTACTCTATACAACCAGGAAAACATATAAAAACAAAATAATAATTATTGGAGGAATTTTAGAAAATCAATGCAGCGTATTATTAAATAATTTTTATATTAAACAAAAACGTTAATAATAAGCTTGATCTTTTATTTCATGAGCAGTTATATCATTTATATTTTCTATTTGAGGAAAATGTTTCTTAATCATTTTTTCTATATAACTATTTAATGTATAACCCACCATACCACATCCTTGACATCCACCATGGAACTTAATAACTATTGTTTTTTCATTTAAAACATCTACTAATTCAATAAAACCTCCATGCTGAGATAAAATAACATTTATTTCATTTTCAAATAATTGTTTTATATTAGTTTTAATATCGGCATTTTCACTGCTATTATTTTTATAAATATTAGGTGCATTTATTAATAATTTACCATTTCTGAAATCTATTATAGCATCTTTTAAAAAAATACTTGAATTATGATCTATATAAACAGATACTATACCATCCAATTTAAAATCATAAGAACTTATATCATCTTCTTTACAAAAAGTAATATTAACATGTGCATATTTTGTTAAAGGATAGATTACTGATACATAAACAATTAAATTTTTATCTTTTTCTTTATCTAAATTATCAGATAAATAAACTAAAGCGTTATTTGTTATAATAATATTGTTTGTATTCATCTTAACTAAACTAAATTAAAAGTGTGACTACAGTATATTCAAAATTAAATTATTAAACAAAAATTTCTTATATTTACCCAGAGCCGGACTTGAACCGGCACAGAAAAAATTCCGAGGGATTTTAAGTCCCTTGCGTCTACCTATTCCGCCATCTGGGCTTGAGGCTAAGGCCGGAATCGAACCGACATTAATGGCTTTGCAGGCCACCGCATAAACCATTCTGCCACTCAGCCTTATTAGCGGGAAACGAGATTTGAACTCGCGACCCCAACCTTGGCAAGGTTGTGCTCTACCACTGAGCTATTCCCGCAATGTCAAATATATTAATTTCTATTATTAAATACAAGATCAAAAATTGGACCGGAGAGACAGGGATTCGAACCCTGGGAGGACTATTTCCTCAATGGTTTTCAAGACCATCGCATTAAACCACTCTGCCATCTCTCCATTACATCCCCAAGGGGATTTGAACCCCTGTTACCGCCGTGAAAGGGCGATGTCCTAGACCACTAGACGATGGGGACCATTCCATAACTGGAGCTAAGCGGAATTGAACCGCTAACCTCTTGCATGCCATACAAGTGCTCTAACCATATTGAGCTATAGCCCCGACACTTTAATAATAGTCCTAAATTTTTTTAAAATCAAGATACGTCCAGATAAAAAAAAAATTTCATACAAAGAATGTGGTTTGTCACTACCAGTCAATATAATTCTTAAAGTTCTAGCAATACTTGCCATAGTTAAATTATTTGATTCAAGAAATGTTTTAATATAATATTTAACATTTTCGATAGTCCAATCAAAAGTTTTACTTTTTAAATCATTATACATTTTTATAATATGCGAAATTACATCTAAAATAATAAAAAAATTTTTACTCTTTACGTTAAATTCAACAATATCTTGATATAAAAATATATGATCTATAATTATTTCTCTCAATGTGCCAGATCTATATTTACAAATTGTAATTAAATCCTTAATACACGGACTATAAAAATAATTTAAATTAAATTTTTTTTCAATCGGTAAAAAATACTGTAATATATATCTAAAACTAGAAAGTTTCATATAATATTTATTCAAATACAGCAATTTCTTATAATTTAAAGAAGCTGGAGATTTATTAATATTAATAAACTCAAAAAACTTAATCATTTCATCTAAAGAAAATATTTCTTTATCTTGAAATGACAACCCAAGTCTAATTATATAATTTAAAACAGCAATCGGAAGAAACCCATTAATTTTATAAAAATTTGCATACCCAATATGATTTCTCTTCGATAACACCTTTTTATTTTCATCTAAAATCATGGGCAAATGTGCAAAAACTGGAATCTTAAAATTAAATGCTAACATCAAATTCATTTGTTTTACAGTATTAGAAATATGATCATCACCACGTATAATATGAGTTATATTATAACATATATCATCAACAACACTTGCAAAATTATACGTAGGTAAAAAATTATCTTTTAAAATAATAAAATCATCAAATTCATTATTTGATACTTTTATATCGCCTTTAACACTATCATGTATAACCGTAATATTATCTGGTGTAATATTTTTAAATCTTACAGTAAAAGGTTTATTATTAAAATAACTAGCGTATCTACAATGTTCATCATATTTTACTCTTAACTTATTCTTTAATTGATAAATTCTAAGTAAATTTAACCGCTCTTTACTACAAAAACATTTATATGCTTTTTCTTCTATTAACAACTGTTCTGCAAACTTCTTATATATAGAAAAATTATTTGATTGAAAAATTATATTTCCATCATATTTAATATCCAGCCATTTTAAGATATCTAATATATTGTTAACATATTTTTGAGAATTCCTTACACTATCAGTATCATCAATTCTTAAATAAAATTTTCCAATATTTTTTTTTGCAAATAACCAAGAAAAAAAAGCTGTTCTTATATTACCTAAATGCATATAACCTGTGGGACTGGGGGCAAAGCGTGTTCTTATCATTATTATTTCTAAAAATTAAAACTAAAAATATTGTATATAAATATTGACAAATATGTTTAATATATTTAAATATATATAGAAGGCTATGTAGCTCAGATGGTTAGAGCACAGCACTCATAACGCTGAGATCGGTGGTTCAATTCCACTCATAGCCATCTATTTAAAGGCCAGATAGCTCAGTTGGTAGAGCAAAGGACTGAAAATCCTTGTGTCGGCGGTTCAATTCCGTCTCTGGCCATATTACATCAGTTTAATTAACAACCATGTTATTTCAACCACTGCATAAAAATCAATTATCGTATAAGTAATTATACATAACGTTATTAATACTTCAATATTAATATCAATAAAATTATTAAAAAACATATATAAATAAAATCAAATTTTTTTTATTTTATTTCTTGATATAATTATAATCATCATTAATACTTAAAAAAAAAGGAATAAATATGATACAAAAAAAATTTACCGAATTATATAAAAAAGATCTAATAGATCCTCCTATATATCCTGGAGCACTAATTAACGCTACAATAACAGATATTAATAACAATTTTGTAACAGTAAATGCATTCGTTAAATCAGATGGATATATTCCAATATCGCAATTTAAAAACGACAAAGGCATTTTAGAAATAGAAATAGGTAATAATGTAGAACTAGTCATAGACATTGTAGAAGATCTAACAGGTGAAATAAAATTATCTAGAGAAAAAGCAAAAAGACTAAGAGCGTGGGAAATGCTGGAAAATATATATAAATATGACAAAATAATAACAGGCTCTGTAATAACAAAAGTGAAAGGTGGATTTACAGTTAAATTAGACATTCTTAAAGCATTTTTACCTGGTTCACTTATATCTTTTAGATCCACACTTGAAATAGACGAAATTAAAGGTAAAGATTTAAAATTTAAAATTATTAAATTAGAAAAAAAAAAAAATAATATAGTAGTTTCACAAAAATTCATGCTGGAAGAACATAGCGGAGAAAATTTACAAACACTAATAACTAGATTGAAAGAAGGCACTGTAGTAACAGGTATCATAAAAAATATCACTGATTATGGCGCTTTTATAGACTTAGGTGGAATAGACGGATTATTACATATAACAGATATGTCATGGAAAAGAATCAAACATCCAAGTGATTTAATTAAAATAGGAAACGAAATAAAAATAAAAGTATTAAAATTTGATAAGAATACTAATCGTGTATCATTAGGTCTAAAACAATTAACTAAAGATCCGTGGAACGATATAAGATTAAAATATAAAGAAAACATGGTAGTAAATGGAATTGTGACAAATATCACTGATTATGGATGTTTTGTAGAAATAGAAGAAGGTATAGAAGGATTGATTCATTTATCAGAAATGGACTGGACAAATAAAAATGTAAATCCTAAAAAAATAGTCAAACAAGGTATGCATGTAAAAATTATAATATTAGATATCAATACATCAAAAAGGCGTATTTCTTTAGGATTAAAACAAAACAGTACAAACCCCTGGATAATATTTTACAAAAATAAAAAAATTGGTGATATAATTAAAGGTAAAGTAAAATACATAACAGATTTTGGTGTTTTTATTGAAATAAACAGTTATATAGATGGATTATTACACTTATCAGATATTTCATGGAAAAAAATGGAAATCAATGCTTTATTAAAAAGATTTAAAAAAGGCAAAACAGTAAAAGTTAAAATATTAGCTATTGATGTCGATCGTGAACGTATAACATTGAGCACCAAACAACTAACTGTAAATCCATTTATACGTTATATAAAAAAAAATAAAGATACAAAATTCGTCACATGTAAACCTTTGCAAAGGTTTAGAAATGATTTAATAGTTACATTAACACATAACATAACAGGTATATTAAAATTAACTTCTAAATCAATTATACAAAAACCCATCAAAATTAAACATAACTTAAAAATAAAAGCAAAAATAATTAAACCACAATTAAAAAATAAAAAAATTTATCTAGAAGAAATATATAAACACGATTATTACAAAACAACAAGGTATAAAAACAACTTTTTTAAAAATATATTATTGTCTACTTTATTAAACGTAGCAAGTTAATTTTCTTGCGTCCACTCATCTTTTGTATATGTTTTTAAACTTATAGCATGAACTTCTCGATTTAAGATATATTGTTCAATAACTTCATAAACCATTTTTTGTCTTTCTACTAATGTTTTATTTTTAAAACTATCAGAAACTATGATGGTATTAAAATATTTGTCATCATTTGTAAATATTTTAATATCAGAATCAATAAATTTATTCATAATTTGTTGTTTAATTTTTTCTTTTAACATGATAACCTCTAAATTTCTTTTCATAAAGAATATTGTTTAAATTATATACTCTGCCTAGCTCAATTAAAAATACTGGTACATTTATAAACTGTACTATTTGTCTTCTTTTTATAGAAAGTTTTATAAAATTTATCATTAATAATAACATACTTGTATTTGATTTATAAACATACTTAAGATTAACAATTATTAATCTCTTATGAAAAACAATTATATTGCTATAAATACGCAATATAGTTGTGACATCATTAAATAAAACAATACCTGATATATATATTATTTTTTTTTTTACACTTATTTTTTCAATCATCTAAGACTCAATTTAATAATATCAGTTGTATAAGCCAACCCATTTAATTTTGCAAGATGTGAATACTGTGTTTGTAAACTTTTTAATATACTAATTCCTTCTATTATAATATCAAAAACCAACCAAGAATTATTATTATTAATCAATCTATATGATATAGTTATATTCTTATTATTTTTTTTCATAATACTAAAAACTTGAATACGTTTATGTAATTGATTAATACTATCAAACTTTGGCTTTAAAAAATCAACGTCTGCATCAATATAATAATAAATTGTATTTTTATATGTTTTCAATAACAATACCTTTAATTCTTTAATAAAAGCTATTTTATCAGTCATTAAAGCACTAGTCCAAACAGTCTTTCCAACTATCCATAAAGCTATTTCCTCAAAATCAATATATCTATCCATAGCTTTTTCTAAGTATACATCATTTTTTTGTATTAATAATGGTTTTATTTCATTTAAAACAGTCTCTAAAAAACAGAGAGGATCAGCTACATGCGCAGAAACAGACAAACTAATCACTAAAATAATTAAAAATAAAATTTTTTTCATATTATTTATTAAAAGCAAATTTTGAAATTAAATCTTCTATAATCAATGCTTGATTAGTTAAAAATATCACATCTCCATCTTGTAAAAATGTGTTATCATTACCTAAATCAATTTGTACATAATTATCGCCCAATAAATTTGTCATAAAAATACTAACTGTAGAATCTTTAGGAATACAATTAATATTCAAATTTATCATCATAGTTACCTCAACATGATATTCATTTAAATCATTTTTAATAAGGTTAATTTGATCAACAAAACCAACTTTCACACCATAAATAGTAATTTTAGCTTTTACCTTTAAATGTCCTATATTTCTAAATATAGCTTTTAACTTATATTTTTTAGTCGGATTATTTATATTTTGCATATCAGTAAACTTAAAAATTATTACTAATAAACACGCTATACTAAGAACTACAAACAAACCAACGAAAAATTCTAATCTATATCTTATCATGATTATTTCCAACTAAACATTACAGCTGTCAAAAAAAAGTTTAATCCTAATATAATAAACGTTGAATATACAACAGTATTTGTTGTAGCTTTTGCCATGCCAGCAACTGTAGAGTTACTATTAAGTCCCTGAAATAATGATATCCACATAATTATAAATCCAAATACTACGCTTTTAAATAAACTATTCAAAACATCATATCTAAAATTTACATGTTCTTTAATACTAGACCAAAATATATCATGTTCTATATTTAAATATATAACTGTAGATATATAGCAACCAAATATTGACACAACTATAAATATAAGAGCCAATAATAACATAGAAATCAATCCACACCAAAATCTAGGAACTATAAGTTTTTCAATAGAATTAATTCCCATCATCTCCATAGAAGCCAACTGATCCGTACTCTTCATAAAGGAAATTTCTGCAGTCAAAGACGACCCTGTTCTACCAATAAATAACATAGCACTCACAACAGGTGCTAATTCTCTAACTATCGTTAATGCTGTCAATTGTCCAATTATATCTTCAACACCAAACTTTTGTATAATATAATAACATTGTAAACCAACAACCATCCCTATAAACAAAGCAGAGATTGATATTAACCCAACAGATAAAACACCAATAAAATAAAATTGTTTAATAAAATTAATTCCATTTTTATTAAAATTGATCTTACAAATAATAATATCAAATAAAAATACTCCAGCTTTACCAATATCAATTATTAAATCTAATGTAGTCTTACCTATAATTTCTAAATTATTTATCAAAAAGTAAAGTCTTTTCATAACCTTCTGTTAAAAACTCATTTGTTTCATCATAATTTATTTTCATATGTACAAAAGATTGTACAAAATCATCATTATTACTTCTTATTTCATCAACAGTTCCTTCAGCAATTATTTTTCTTTCATTAATTATATAGACATAATCAGCTATTTCAAGAGTTTCATGTATATCATGAGACACTATTACAGTAGTCATTCTAGAAAACTTATTCAATAAATTTATTAATTTAATTAATATAGACATAGAAAGTGGATCTTGTCCAGCAAAAGGTTCATCATACATAATAATACTAGGATCTAATGCTATTGCTCTAGCCAACGCAACCCTTTTAGCCATACCGATAGATAATTGAGCTGGCATCAACCCCCATGCTTTCCTTAACCCAACAGACTGAAGTTTCATTAAAACCAAATCTCTAATTAATGATTTTGAAAAATCAGTATGTTCTTCTATTGGAAAAGCTACATTTTTATAAACAGTCAAATCTGAAAATAAAGCCCCATTCTGAAATAATATACCGATATCCTTTCTCAACTCATACATTTCATTCTTAGAAAAACATCTAATATCCTTACCTTTTATTTTTATAACTCCATTATAATGTTTAATTTGATTACTAATCAACTTTAAAAGAGTAGTCTTACCACAACCACTAGGTCCCATAATAGCAGTTATTTTCTCTTTTTCAATAAACAATGAAAGTTTTTCAAAGATATTTTTCTTTTCTCTATTAAAAAATAAATTATTTACTTCTATCATAATACTTTCTATTCTATATTACATATTAATAATTAATAAAATGGGTGAATGATGGGATTCGAACCCACGACAACCGGAACCACAACCCGGGGCTCTAACCAACTGAGCTACATCCACCACATATCGCGCTTAGTAGGATTTGAACCTACAACCCTCGGCTTAGAAGGCCGATGCTCTATCCTATTGAGCTATAAGCGCTTCACAATTCGGGGTAGAGGGACTTGAACCCACGACCCTCTGCTCCCAAAGCAGATGCGCTACCAAACTGCGCCATACCCCGTTATGCATTGATATGATATTATAATATATAATTATACATTAGGTCAAACTTTTTTCATATATATGATAACAAGAATATTTAACGGCAAAATTTACTTTAATAAAATGATTTTTAAACTATTAAAAAACACACACGATTTTAATGCTAGTTATAATAAATCTCCAGTATTATCAATTATAGTAATAGGAAATCTGTTTTCTACAAACATATACATAAAAAATAAAATTATAGCATGTATAAAAACAAATATAAAAATACTAACATTTAAATTTAGTAAAACTATCCATATTAAATCAATAGAATCAATAATACATGTATTAAATACTAACACTTCAATACATTCTATATTAATACAACTACCTCTTCCAAAAAAAACAAATAAGAACCTAATTTTTAACATCATAAACCCTGAAAAAGATATAGATATGTTAAATGCAAAAAATTTTGCCACATTTATATTAAATCATAAACCAACCTTATACTCATGTACTTCACATGCAGTATTAACATTACTAAAATTAATAAATATAAATATAAAAGGTCTTAATATCATTATATTTGGATTTTCTAACATTATTGGTAAACCGCTATTATTTGATTTATTCAAATCTGGAGCTACAGTAACATCAATAAACAAATATGATAAAAATTTAAAATTACTTTTAAAAACAGCTGATATAATAATAGTTGCGATAGGTTCAATAAATTTTCTATATCAAACTAATATATCTCATGGTACTATAATAATCGATATAGGGATAAATAATTTAAATAACAAAACATTAACAGGAGATATCAAAATTAAGAATTTTTTAAATAAATCAAAATATATAACACCAGTACCTGGTGGGATAGGAATGTTAACAATCATTAGTCTATTGTCAAATGTAATTAATTCAGCCACGTCATATGAAAGAGATAAAAAATAATGGCTGGACATAGTAAATGGTCAACAATAAAACATAAAAAAATACTTAAAGATCAAAAAAAAAGTAAATTATTCTCAAAATTAATAAATAATATTAAAACATCTTTAACAACAGAATCTATACCAAGTTATAAATTAAAAAATGCAATTGACAAGGCGTTAGATAATAATGTAAACAAAAATACAATAACTAAATTTATAGAAAAAACAATGAATTATAACACAAAAACATTATTTTTGTGTTTTAAAAATAACCAGAACATTATCATTATATTAGAGGTACTCAATAATTCAAACACATTTTCAGATATAAAATATACCTTAAATACTTTCTCATTTATTAATATACCATTTGAAAAAATAACAAATAATATTTTTACATTAATTAAAATAACGTTGACAAACATGTACAACGAATTGTTAATTTTAACACTATTAAAGCATTTTTCAATAAAATGCTTCATAGACTCATATATAATTGTACATCAAACAGACAGTATGAAGATAACTACCATATTACACGACAATATTATTAGTCTTATAAAAACACCACAAATAGAATTTAAAACACACATATACGAAAAAAATAATAAAACTTTAGATTTATTGTATAAAAAATTTCAGCAAAAATCATACATAAAAAATATTTTTATTAACACTTGTGATTAAATAAATAAGCGTTATTGCATTTATATCAAATATTATGTATTATTAAATAAGTGGGTCGTTAGCTCAGCTGGTAGAGCAGTGGACTTTTAATCCATTGGTCGTAGGTTCAAATCCTACACGGCCTATTATCTACCATCTAAGTATTTTTCTTTTATCTTATTCCAATGCACTACTTTAGGTGTATTATCATACAAAATAGTATTATAAAAAATATTAAATAAATTAATTTGATCACTATTTAAATTAACAGGTATTTCTATAATAACCTTACAAAATAAATCACCATAATAAACGTCATGCAAATTTTTTATACCCTTATTTTTTATACGAAACACTTTATTTGTTTGTGTTTCTTTTGGAATTTTTATCTTAATTTTTCCAGTTAAATTTGGTATTTCTATCTCTTCACCTAAAATAGCTGTTTTTAAACTAATAGGAACATCACAATACAAATGTGCTTCTTTTCTAACAAAAATATCATGTTTTTTAATTTTTACTTGAATATATAAATCGCCAAAAGCACCACCATTTTTACCAGCCTCACCTTCGCCACTCAACCTAATCTTATCATTATCATTTATACCAGCTGGTATTTTAGTGGATAATGTTTTTTCAGATTTTACTCTACCTTTACCAAAACATACATTACATACATCTTTTATTATAGTTCCTTGTCCATTACATTTATTACATGTTTGTTGTATAGTAATAAAACCTTGTTGTATTTTCAATCTACCATAACCATCGCATCTATTACATTTAATAAAAGATTTCGCATCTTTCGCTCCATTCCCATTACATTCTGAACAAGAAATATAAGTATTTACATGAAAAGTAGTTTTTATACCTTGAGCAGCATCTTCTAAATTAATTTTTATTACATGCAATAAATCAGATCCTTTTTGCGCATATTTTTTATTATCTGATACAGTATGTTCACCAAAAATATCACCAAAAATATCACTAAATATATCCGTAAAATGTGAAGTGGAATTCGAATATGAATTAGCAGTAGATTCAAACCCTGAATGCCCATATTGATCATATATTTCTTTCTTTTTAGGATCAGATAAAACTTCGTAAGCTTCTCCAATTTTTTTAAATTTTTTTTCTGCATCTTTATCACCGGAATTTCTATCCGGATGATATTTCATAGCTAATTTTTTATAAGCTTTTTTGATTTCCATATCATTTGCAGATTTATCAACTCCTAATATAAAATAATAATCTTCTTTATTCATCAAAGTTATTCATCATTTTTATTTTTCTTAGAATTTTTAATTTCTTCATAATCTGCATCGACTACATCGTCATCTTTCACTGTCTTGGATCCTTCCTGCTTTACATTATCTGCTGACTGAGTATTAACAGTCTGTTGTAATTTAACAGCTAACTCACTTAGTTCATCAATTTTTCTTTCTATTTCATTCTTATTATCACCATTTAATAACAATTTCAATTGTTGTAAAACTTGCTCAATGTTAGATTTATCGGTACTTTCCATATTTAAACTTGCTTGTTTTAAATCTTTCTCAACAGTATGAATTATTGCATCAGCTTTATTCTTAACAACAACCAATTCATCAAACTTTTTATCATTTTCAAGATTAATTTCAGCATCTTTTATCATTCTCTTTATTTCTTCATCACTTAAGCCACTTGAAGATTTAATAATCATATTTTGTTCTTTATTAGTTGACAAATTTTTTGCAGAAACTTTTAAAATACCATTAGCATCAATATCAAAACTAACTTCTATTTGCGGTTGTCCTCTAGGGGCTGCCGGAATATCAGTTAAATCAAAATGACCTAACAATTTATTTGCAGAAACTTGTTTCCTTTCACCTTGAAATACTCTTATAGTAACTGCTGGTTGATTATCTGTTGCTGTAGAAAAAACTTGTTTTTTAGTTGTAGGAATAGTAGTGTTTTTTTCTATTAACTTAGTCATTACTCCACCCATTGTTTCCAATCCTAATGATAAAGGCGTAACATCTAACAATAATATATCTTTTATTGTACCAGATAAAACAGCACCTTGAATACCAGCTCCTATAGCAACAGCTTCATCAGGATTAATATTTTTCCTGATATTTTTATTAAAAAACTTTTTAACAACATCTTCAACTTTAGGCATTCTAGTTTGTCCACCAACTAATAAAACACAATCAATCTCAGTTATATTTTTACCAGAATCCTTCAAAGCGTTTCTGCAAGGTTCCAATGTTTGTTCTATTAAATGCTCAACAAGCGATTCAAGTTTAGCTCTAGTAATTTCCATGTTTAAATGTTTTGGTCCTGAAGAATCAGCTGTTATATACGGTAAACTAAGTATAGACATATCTTTTGATGACAATTCTATTTTAACTTTCTCTACGCTTTCTTTCAATCTTTGCAAAGCAATAGAATCATTATTAATATTGATGCCTGACGTTTTTTTAAATTCATCTATTATATAATTCATCAAACATAAATCGAAATCTTCTCCGCCAAGAAAAGTATTGCCATTAGTTGCTAATACTTCAAATTGATGTTCATTATCTATTTCTGATATTTCTATTATTGATATATCAAATGTACCACCACCAAGATCATATATTGCAACTATAGAATCACCTTTCTGTTTATCCAACCCATAAGCTAATGCAGCTGCTGTAGGTTCATTTATTATTCTTTTAACTTCTAATCCAGCTATTCTACCAGCATCTTTAGTAGCTTGTCTCTGAGAATCATTGAAATATGCAGGGACAGTTATAACTGCAGAGGATATTTTTTTTCCAGTAAAATCTTCAGCAATTTTTTTCATTTTTATTAAAATCTCAGCAGACACTTCTTGAGGAGAAATATTTTTATCATTAACTCTAACCCAAGCGTCACCATTATTAGCTTCCACTATTTCATATGGAACAACTTTTTTATTAGTTTGAACTATCTGGTCGCTATATTTTCTTCCTATCAAACGTTTGATCGCATACAATGTATTTTTTGGATTTGATACTCGTTGATTTTTAGCTGTATGTCCAACTAATGTTTGATTATTTTTTAAATATGCAACAACAGAAGGCGTTGTTCTTGTACCTTCATTATTTTCAATAACTTTTGCTTGACCATTTTCAAATATAGACACACACGAATTTGTTGTACCAAGATCTATCCCTATTATAATTTCATTCATATTATACCTCTTGCTTAACACCATTATTTTTTTTAAAAATTATAACTTTAGAATATCTTAATACTTGATCGTATAACATATAACCATTTTGTACAACTGATTCAATTTTATTATCATAATCAGAATTATCTATCGTAGCAGTTACTTCATGTTTTAAAGGATCAAAATCTAAATATCGTTCTGCACATATTTTCTTAACATTATATGTATTTAATACTTCAATCAACATATTATAGAAAATTTTTAATCCATCAACATTTAAATCATTCATATTAATAGAAAAACATGATTCCAATCCATCTAGTACAGGTAATAAATCCAAAAGAATTTTTTTATTAGCATACTTAATAATATTATCAATTTCCTTGACAGTTCGCTTTTGTACATTCTCTAATTCAGCTTTAGCTCGCAAAAAAAGATCAAAATTTTCTGCGCATTTAATTTCTAAAAGTTCAAACTCCTTTTTAACTCTCACAGCGTCTTCTCTTGGTTCCTCTTGTAACATTATATCATTAATTAACGCTTTATTTGTTTTTTCTTTTTCATCATACATATTTTATCAATATTATTAAGTTACTCTAATACTTTAGATGGGGGTGTTTTTTACATATTCAAGTTTTAAAAAAAATAAAAAATTCACTTCCTATGTACAAAAATTGGTTTATTATTATTTCTTATAACAGATTCATCAATAATTATTTTTTTTATATCTTTTTTAATGGATGGTAAATTATACATAATATCTAATAATATGCCTTCTAATATAGCTCTTAACCCTCTAGCACCAGAATTAATAATACTAGACTTTTCTGCAATAGCCTTTAATGATGTTTTTCTAAAAAGTAACTCTACATCATCTAATTTAAATAATTTACTATACTGTTTAATTAAAGCATCCTTAGGTTTTATTAAAATATCAATTAAAGCACCTTCATCTAATATTTTTAATACACTTAACACAGGTAATCTACCAACAAATTCAGGAATTAATCCATATTTTATCAAATCATCAGACTCTAAATAATTAAAAATTTCATGATCCAAACTATCAGTCTTTAATTTAGCTGAAAACCCTATACCGCTTTTATTTAATCTCATAGAAATAATTTTATCTAAACCCACAAAAGTACCCCCACAAATAAAAAGTATGTCAGCAGTATTAACATACATCAATTCTTGCTGTGGATGTTTTCTACCTCCCTGAGGTGGAATAGCCGCTATTGTTCCTTCGATTAATTTCAAAAGAGCTTGCTGAACACCCTCTCCAGAAACATCACGAGTAATAGATAAATTTTCGCTTTTTTTACAAATTTTATCTACTTCATCTATATATACAATACCTTTTTCAGCTCTTTCAACATCATAATCACAGTTTTGTAATAATTTTTGTATTATATTTTCTACATCTTCTCCTACATATCCAGCTTCTGTCAAAGTAGTAGCATCTGCTATAGCAAATGGCACATTTAAAATATTTGCTAACGTTTCAGCTAATAATGTTTTTCCACTACCAGATGGCCCTATAAGCAAAATATTACTTTTATTTATTTTTACATCAAATTTATTATAAGAATTTCTCAATCTCTTATAATGATTATACACTGCAACAGATAAAATTTTCTTAGCATCATTCTGTTGAATAACAAATTGATCTAATACTTTATTGATTTCAATCGGAGTTGGTAATTTTAAATTTTTAATTTCAGAATCTTTTTTTATAGTTCCATCAATTATATCGCTACATAATTCAACACATTCATCGCATATCAAAACATTTGAACCTGCTATTAATTTTCTAACCTCATACTGATTTTTTTCACAAAAAGAACATAAAATTTTTTTTTTTTTACTATTTCGTGCATTCATAATTAAACATCACATTAAATTATTCCCTTACTTGTATGATTTTGTCTATCAAACCATAACTCAAAGCTTCTTCAGGAGCCATAAATTTATCTCTATCAACATCAACTTCAATTTTTTTTATATTTTTACCTGTATGTTTAGCTAAAATTATATTCAAATTTCTTTTTATCTTCATCATTTCTTTAGCATGAATCTTAACATCAGATGTTTGTCCATAATAACCACCTATTGGTTGATGAATCATTATTCTAGCATTAGGTAAACAATACCTTTTACCAGAATGTCCGGCAGCTAATAATAAAGCTGCCATACTACACGCTTGTCCTAGCGCTATCGTACTTATATTTGGTTTGATAAACTGCATTGTATCATATATAGACATGCCTGATGTAACAGATCCACCTGGCGAATTTATATAAACAAATATATCTTTACTATGATTTTCAGATTCTAAAAATAACAATTGAGAGATAATAAGAGTCGACAAATTATCATTAATCTCACCGGTTATAAATATTATTCGTTCTTTTAAAAGTCGTGAAAAAATATCATACGCTCTTTCTCCTTTATTCGTATGCTCTATAACAATAGGTATTAAATTTGCATGGATTGATATCATTTAGTCACCATTTACAAAAATTAAAAAAATCAATTAAATCACAAAAAACTTAAAAAAAAATCATACTATGTCATCCATGTAAACTTAAATTAACTTACATAAAACATTAATATAAACAATACATCTTTAAATTACGAAAGAAGAGACTTGAACTCTTACGAAAATAAATTTCGCTGGACCCTAAATCCAGTGCGTCTACCATTCCGCCACTTTCGCTTTATTTGGGTTGTATAGGATTTGAACCTATAATCTTCTGATTAAGAGTCAGTAGCTTTACCAATTAAGCTAACAACCCTTATACAAAACACACAAGTTAAAACAAATCTTATAAAAAATTCAACAAAATTACTTTCTTAACTCTAACAAAGATATAACAGAAAAATACTCTTGTTCATTAGTGAGTTTTAAATACTTTAATAATTTCTTTCTTCTGCTAACAATACCTATTAAACCATACTTAGAATGTAAATCTTTTTTAAATTTTTTTAAATGAATTGTTAAACTATTAATGCGCTTAGATAATAAAACTACTTGAATTACAATAGAACCAACTCCATACTTTTTGCTTTTCAAATTTTCAATTAAGCTATCATATTTATCACTCATTACTATATCTCCAATAATTCACACCACTATATCTTCTTTGACTACATTAATTGCAATTAGTATAATATAATAAAAAAACATTATAAATGAATCAATTTGAAAATAATAAAATTGTTATTAGCATTTAGTTTATTCGCTCTTTTTGCAAGTATATTTATGTTTCAAAAACTTAATTTAAATTATGCAGAACCATTTTTTTTAATAGGATTCAGAATGTCACTAGCTGGTATAATATTATTATTACATAATTATCTATACACAAAAGAATTCAAAAAATTAAAATTTTCCCACATAAAAATTTTTTTATACTTAGGATTTTATAATATTTATTTAAACAGTATTTTTGAAATATGGGGATTAAACAATATGGCATCATCAAAAGTATGTTTGATATACAGTTTGTCACCATTTATTACATCAATACTAGCTTTTTTTATGCTAAAAGAAATATTAACAAAAAAAAAAATAATAGGTATAACAATAGGGTTTATAGGATTAGTACCTATCATGTACGAAAAAAATTCAAATAATTTCTTAAATATATCATATTCAGAATTATCTATAATACTAGCAGTTTTATTTAGTGTAATAGGTTGGATCCTACTGAAAAAAATTATAAATTTAGGATATTCTGTTATCTTAGCCAATGGAATAAGTATGCTTATAGGCGGGTTATTAATATTACTACACTCATACATATTTGGAGAAAACTGGAATATGTTTCCAGTAACTAAATGGAACAATTTTATTATATTAACAATTGTTACTGCATTAATATCAAATATCATATGCTACAATTTATTCGGATATTTATTACATTTTTTTTCAACAACATTTATGACTTTTGCTGGTCTAATAACACCATTTTTTGCATCTATATTAGGTTTTTTATTTCTTCATGAAAATATATCGCATTACTTCTTTCTTTCTCTTGCAGTTTTCTGTTTAGGATTAATAATATTTTATCAAGAAGAAATTAAATAATTAGATAATATTTTTATATTTTTTTCTAATAATACAGTAATTGCAAATAAATTAATATTAAACCGTAAAAATATATACAATATCAAAATTTGATTACAATCATGTATTTTTTTTACTAAATCAACATGTTTGCTGTATTCAAGTACTAATTTAAACATCAAAAAACCCACATGTCTCAATAAAAACACATTATTATTATCAGTTTTTTTAAATTTTAAATATCTTAAATATAAATTTTTTTTATTTCTTAATAAAAATACGTAGTTAATTCGTGCTACAAAAAAAACATTTTCAACAACAAAAATAAAAAAAATAGTTTTTTTCTTATTTTCTAATAAATAAGTCATTAAAAAATTTTTTTTAATATTAACCATATTTAAATTACGTATCAAAAGTACTTTGAAATTAGAATAAATAGCAATCGTATTAACAAATTTTACAATTTCATCAAAATCTTCATTAAATAATCTAAAATCACATATCAAAAAATCTACTTGTTGCTTGTTATAAAAAAACATGCATGATAAACAATTATTACACGCAATAGCTACGCCAAACGCCATTTTTCTATTAGTACATAAAATAGTTTTCACTAAACTTTTTAACAAAACAGTGAAAATATTTTTATCTACACAATTAAAAATTAAAAAATTAGTTGAAAAATGACTATTTAATAAATATTTTAAATAAAAAAAAATTTTAAACATCAAGAATATCTAATATATAACTCTTCTAACTTATATAAGCTCTGTATGTCATGTAACATGATATGAACTACAATTAAATTTAAATCAACAACAAGCCAACCTGTATTAACCCCACATAATGATAAACAAGTTAACTTATATTTATTTCGCACAAATTTCAAAAGTTTCATCCCAATTTCATTTATTTGTTTTTGCGATATAACAGTAACAATTATTATAAAATCAACATCTAAAACATCAGTATTAAAAACTTTAATATCATACAATTTATTTTTTGCCAGATAATTATATACTGTATTTAACATTCTATCTTTCTTATAAATAACACAAATATAATTAACTTAAAAACATCAATCAAAAAATAATCTCTATCACATTCTAACGTTAATGTATTTAATTTAAGAATACAACTAAAAAAATTCGATTTAAACCTATTACTAATATTTAAAAAATACTTAATAAATACAAATTTGTCTGCAAAAATAGTCAACTTCTTATATAAATAAAACACATGCCGTCTATCATTTTTAGCCAGAATTTTAATTAAATCACTGCAATGTACATCTATTAATGCAAAAAAAAAAATACAATCTATAATATTTAACTTTCCTTTAAAACTAGTTCTAACACCACCGCAGCTAATTTCACCAAACAAACTGTTTATAAAAACAATTTTATAAAAATCGACTTTATTAAAATTTTTTATCATATTATCTTATCAAAACATTTTAAATAATTATATTAATCATTTTATTATCTTTATATATAACATTTTTAATATTTTTACCACATAAATATTTTTTAATAACAGAATGTTCTGCTATCAACATTTCTACTTCACACCTAGTGCATTCTCGTTCTACAAAAAGTTTAACTTTAAACTTATTATTAATAAAAACAAAAATTTCATAACGTTTAATTGTTAAATACATATTTTTTATTTTTTTAGGAATTGATTCATTAATTATACACGTCTCTTCTAATAATATATATGTCCACATAAAATTTGTAATATGAGGTGTAATAGGTGATAAAAACACCAACAAAGATTTAAAAATTCTTTTGCTTAAATAAATATTACACGATATATCTAATATTATGTTATCTAACAATTTTAACATTTGCATTAAATATGCAATGATCACATTAAATGAATAGTTTTTTTCTAAATTAACAACTATTTTATCAATAAAATTATTAAATTTTATAATAATATTCAGCATATCATCATTAAAAAACAAAACACTTTCGTCCAAAATTACATCAACAGATTTATTCCTCAGTAAATAAGAATAACGCCAAATTTTATCAAGAAATTTTTTACAACCATTAATTCCATTATCTGTCCACTCAAAAGATTGATCAGCAGCAGCAGCAAACATCACAAATAAACGCAATGTATCAGCTCCATAACATTCTATTAATTTTTCCTGATCAGGAATGTTACCTTTAGATTTAGATATTTTAGACCCCCCCATCAATACCATACCTTGAGTTAATAAATTTAAAAAAGGCTCATCACTAAAAACAATACCAAAATCTCTCATAACTTTATAAAAAAATCTAGAATATATTAAATGCATTGTTGCATGTTCTATTCCACCTATATATTGATCAACAGGTAACCACTTATTTAAACAAAACGTATTAATCCACTCTTTAGACAAATATTTGATATAATACCATGAAGATTCAAAAAATGTATCAAATGTATCAATTTCTCTATTAGCTATATCACCACATGCATAACATCTTGTTGAATAAAACTTTTTGATATTTTTTAAAGAAAATTTAGTATGTTTTTTAGCTGTAATAAACGGTAAAACAACGGGTATTTTATTTTCATTTTCAGTAAGAATGCCACAACTATTACAATACAACACTGGTATAGGAGCCCCCCAATATCTTTGTCTGGAAACACACCAATCTTGTAATTTAAAACATTCTTTCTTTTCTAAACACCTTTTTACTACAATTAATTTAAATAATACATTTTTTAAACAAGAGATCTTCACATATTTAAAAAATATATTTTTGAATTTCCAAAAATCAAATTTATCACACATAATCAGTTTATAATTTTCACCTGATATATCATTAAATACGGATTTAATAACTATCTTAATTCTAGCTTTAGTTATTGGATTAAAAATATGTGTAATTTTGTGTTTTTTAAAAAATAAATTCAAGTTATGATCTTTAAAAAAAACTATCTTTTTAATTAAATATACAAAAAATATATCATCTAAACATATAGAAACATCAACATTAAATTTTTCAACTCGGAATAAAAATTCAAACACAACACTTTTACCAATCCAATTCTTTTGCATCTCTTTTACTTTATTTGGCCAATCAGGTAATAAATCCAAATTATATAATAACTCATTAGCATAATCAGTAATCCGAAAATACCACTGTTTAATTTTAACACGCTTTATTAAAGCATTAGATCTCCAACCTCTCCCATTTATTACTTGTTCATTAGCTAATACAGTTTTATCAATCGGATCCCAATTAACAAAACCTTCCTTTTTATACACTAACCCTGAATTATAAAGTTTAATAAAAAACAATTGTTCCCACTTATAATAATTTGTATTAGACGTTGTTACTTCTTTACTCCAATCAAAACTAAACCCTAATTTTTTTAACTGATTCCTCATATTTAAAATATTTTGTACAGTCCAATCTTTAGGAGCTACATTATTTCTGTAAGCTGCATTTTCAGCTGGAATACCAAAGGAATCCCAACCTATGACATTTAAAACATTTTTACCTTTTAATCTAGCATATCCAGCAATAATATCACCTATTGTATAATTTCTAATATGACCTATATGTAATTTACCACTAGGATAAGGAAACATACATAAACAATAATATTTATTTTGCGAATTTAATTCATTAACAATAAAATTTTTATTTTTCTTAAAAATCCATTGCATAAAAATTTCAACATTTTCCGATATATACTTTAAAGTCATAAATAACACACTTTTACTTATATTTAAAAAATATTCAATAATTATTATAGTAAATCTAATATTTTAAAAAAACACCATTCATATTATCATGAAAAAAAAAAAAATATTACTAAGTCTGTCAGCTGGTATTGACTCTACAAGCACATTACTACTACTAAAAAAAAATAATTTTTATATAGAAGCTGTATTCATTATAAATTGGACTTCACTACACTCATGTCAAAATAATAAAGACTTAATACACGCCAAAATTTTATGTAAAAAAATTAAAATAAAATTGAATACAATAAATTTAACAAACCATTACTGGTCAATGGTTTTTATAACATTTTTAAAAAAATTAAAAAATGGATTAACTCCAAACCCTGATATAACATGTAATGAAAAAATAAAATTTCAAATATTGCTAAATTATAGCAAAAAAACATTAAACTTTAACTTTATAGCAACTGGTCATTATGCAACAATTTATAAAAACAAAAAATCAATAGAACTAAGACAATCAGTCAATTTAGAAAAAGATCAAACTTACTTTTTATCAAAAATAAAAACTAAAAAACTAAAAGCTGTATTATTTCCTATAACAAACTACCAAAAAACAGACATAAAATTAATTCTCAGATTTTTAAAATTTATCAATGCAAATAAAAAAAATAGTGTTGGCATTTGTTTTATCGGAAATAATAACTTTAAAAATTTTATAAAAATATATTTACACAAAAATTACGGCATTATAAAAAATTCAAACAATAAAAAAATTGGATATCATGAAGGACTACATTTTTATACATTAGGTCAACGCAAAACATTTGCTGGTAAAAAAAAAATATGGTATGTATATAAAAAAAACATAAAAACTAACGTATTATATATTTCAACTAATAAATTTATCATATTAAATACACATATTATTGAACTATGCAAAACAACTTGTTATTTAAATAACAAAGAAAAAGTTCTTTGTAAAGTTAAACTTAGACACCAAAGCATAACTCTATCATGTATCTTATATATTAAAAAAAATTTAATAATCATAAAAAAATTATTTAATATGACAGCATCAGGACAATGTATTTCATTTTACAAAAACAATACATGCATAGGCTACGGTATAGTAAAATAATGTAAAAAAATATCACTCAAATACCTCACTGCTATTTTTTTTTAATATAACTATATCATTAGATTGCCCATATAATATAAACATATTATTCTTAATAATGTTTAAATATACAAATAAATAAGCCTGTCGTATACCTGCTACATCACATCCATAACTTTTGATATAAATATTATTTTTAAATTTCACAATACTATAATTATCTATATGAATAAACGATATATGTGTAACTCTAGTTTTAATAATCTTTATAAGCTCAATTAAAATAATATAAGAAGGCATTTTATAATTGTTAAAACTTATCCATGCTCGTAAAAGTTCTTTTAACAAAAACTTTGACATATTAATCAAACTTGACACATGTAAAGATTTATAATTAAAAACTGAACATTTAATAAAAAAATACAAAAATTTATTAACATATCGTACAATATTACTGTTTAAATTCAAATATCTTAAAATTATTCGCTTATTTATGATATGATCAGTAAAAAAATTATCAATATAGAATCGAATATAATTTCTACTAAGCTTTTTATTATAATTACTTTTGTCAATAATAAATGGAATATTATTTAATAACGCATATGATATAATATCTAATTTAGTAATATTTAACAATGGTCTGACTATATTTACCTGTCCAATCCTATTTTTATTTTTAATACTAAGAATACCTACAACACCAGATCCACGAATCATTCTCATAAAAATTGTTTCAACTAAATCATTTGTATGTTGTGCTAATAGTAATGTAGTATTTTTCATTAACGTATTTAAAATAAAATTAAATCTCACAACTCGAAAATTCTCTTCAAGATTATCTTTATATACTATATTTTTAAAAGTATATGTATATAATCCAACATGATACTTATTACAAATATTTTTACAAAAAAAACTCCAAGCATTAGCTTCTGAACTATAACTATGATTTATATGAATAACTTTTAACATATGCTTCTTTCTTAATATTCTACAAGATAAATCAAGTAATACACTAGAATCAATTCCACCACTATAACCTATATAAACATGTTTATGTAGTATCAACTTTTCATAAAGATTACTAAAATAAAATTTGTCAAGATTCATTTTAAACTACAATTTTGAATATTTTAGTAAAATTTAATATAACTATATTTTAATAACAAAGTATTGTAAAAAAAAAAATATATATATAAAAATCAATTTTCTATGATAAAATATGATAATCCTTATTAATAATAATGAACTAAAAATTAAAGACTACATAAATATAAAAAACTTAATAACAACACATATATCTTGCATCAGTATAAATGATATAATAAACGACCAATATTACATAAATATTATAAACTTTTCTCTTCTATTAATTTCACTAAAAAATATAAAAGTTTTAAACATACTTAGACATTCCTGCGCACATTTGATGGCCCACGCAATACAAAATATCTATAAAAACGTAAAATTTGCAATAGGTCCTGTAATAAAAAATGGATTTTATTATGATTTTTTTATTAAAAAAAAAATCACTAACATAGATCTAGTGACAATAGAAAATGAGATGAATATACTAACAAAGAACAGCATTCCCATTACAAAATATAACATTACCCTGCAAAATGCACGAAAAATATTTAAAAAAAACAAATATAAAACAGAAATATTAAAAAATTTAACAACAAAAATCGTATCATTTTATAAACAAAAAAATTTTCTTGATTTATGTCTTGGTCCTCATGTAAAAAACACAAAATTTATAAAATATTTTAAATTAATAAAATTAACTGGCGCTTACTGGAGAAATAATAATAAAAATGATATGTTATATAGAATATATGGTACCATATGGAATACACAACAGAACTTAAAAAACTTTTTAAATAATAATTATAATAATAATATAACTCACAAAAAAATTGGTTTTCAAACTAACTTATTTTGCTTTGAAAAACATTCAACTGGAGTTGTATTTTGGCAAAAAAACGGCTGGTATATTTATAGAAAAATAACGACATATCTTCGCATGTTTATTTTTAAAAATAAATTCAATGAAGTCAACACTCCATTAATTCTAAATTCTTTCTTGTTTGATAAATCAGGTCATACAACCAAATTTAACGCCAATATGTTTAAATATCAAAATGATACTAATATAGATATACTTAAACCTATGAATTGTCCATGTCACATTAATATCTTCAATAATTTTTATAAAAAAAGCTATAAAGATTTACCATACAGACTATCAGAATTTGGTTCATGTTTCAGAAATGAAGTATCAGGTTCACTTCATGGGTTAATGCGTCTTAAAAGTTTTACACAAGATGATGGTCATATATTTTGTTCGGAACAACATATAGAAACTGAAATAAAACATTTCATAGTAGATTTAAAAAATGTATATTATAATTTTGGTTTTAAAATATTTAAAATAACAATAGCTAAAAGACCTATAAATACTATCGACGATATCCATATATGGGAAAAAGCTGAAGAGTTATTAGAAAAAATAATAACAAGCTTAAATATAAAATATTTCATATCAAACGATGGTGCTTTTTATGGACCAAAAATAGAAGTATCATTAAAAGATAATATAGGTAGATATTGGCAGTGCGGTACAATCCAAATTGATTTTTTTTCAAGTAAACGATTAAATACATATTATTCAGATAAATCAGGGCTACTAAAAGCTCCAATAATCCTACATAGAGCTATCTTAGGATCAATAGAACGATTTTTTGGTATTTTAATAGAAAATCGTAATGGTGATATGCCATTTTGGTTAACACCATTTCAATTTGACATAATATATATAAATCATAAACATTTAAAATATGCAAAAAAAATATATAATGTTATTATTAAAAAATATACAGTAAGATTAAATATATTGAATGAACGACTAGAACAAAAAATAAAAAAATGTATTTTGGAAAAAATACCATATATAATTATACTTGGAGACTATGAGGAAAAAAAAAAAATAATAAATATTAAACATCTAAAATCAAATAAGCGAATTATAATTCCGTTAAATAAATTTATTAGAAAAATGAAACTAAATACAGTATAAGGAGTATATTATTGATAAATCAACAAGAAGAATAAATAATGAAATAAAAGCTGATAGAGTTAGATTAATTAATGATAAAGGAGAACAATTAGGTATAGTGTACTTAGCTGAAGCACTAAAAATAGCTCAAAACTCAAATTTAGATTTAGTTGAAATTCAACCAAAAGCAAATCCTCCAGTTACCAAAGTAATGAACTACGGAAAATTTAAATTTTCTCTTAACAAAAAACGTATAACTGTAAAAAAAAAACAAAAAGATTTAAGAATTAAAGAAGTAAAATTTAGACCTAATACAGCTGATAATGACTATTTAATAAAAATTAAAACTATTAAAAGCTTTCTACAAAACGGTAATAAAGCTAAAATAACTGTTTGCTTTAAAGGTAGAGAGATTATTCATAAAAAAAATGGTATAGATTTAATAAATAAAATTTGCCTAGATTTATCTACTTGTAGTAAAATAGAAATAACACCTAAACTTGAAGGTAAAAATATAACAACAATAATACGTCCTATAAAATATATAGAACAAAAAGATGAAAATAATAAAATTGAAAATCAGTAAAAGTATAACAAAACGTTTTAAAAAATTAAAAAATGGAAAATTTAAACATAAACAATCACATTTAAAACATATTTTAACAAAAAAATCTGCAAAAAGAAAAAGACATTTACGTAATTTAAAATTTGTTGATAAATCGCACATTAAAACATTAAAAGAAGCATTGCAAAATTATTAATGGAAATATTATTATGACAAGAGTAAAAAGAGGAGTAGTGGCAAGAAAACGCCACAAAAAAATTTTAAATCAAGCTAAAGGTTATTACGGAGCAAAAAGTCGCGTATTTAGAGTTGCAAAACAAGCTGTTATAAAAGCACAACAATATTCTTATAGAGATAGAAAAGTAAAAAAAAGAGACTTTAGAAGTACTTGGATTAAAATAATTAATGCTGCATTAAAACAATATAATATGTCATATTCTTCTTTTATTAAAAAATTGACTATACATGAAATAAAAATAAATAGAAAAATGCTTTATTTTTTAATAACAACCACAGAGTTCTCTATAAATAAACTAATACAAAACACAACTATATAACTATTACTCTATATGTCTCCAGAAAAAATATTAGATTTTTTTTTAAAAGAATATTCAACAGTAAAAAATAAAGAAGAACTTCATAATTTAAAAATAAAATATCTAGGTCGTAATGGATTTATACCTGTAACATTCAAAAAAGCAAAAGTGTTAAACTTAACAGATACATTATCGTTTTTCACTAATTTAAACAAAATAAAAACTTATATCACTCAGAAAATTACTCAAAAATATGATTTTTTTTTACTTGAAAAATCATATGATGCTTTAGATATAACATTACCTGGGTATGGGTTTGAATTTGGTGTTAAACATATCATTTCAACCACTATAAACGAAATAGATTTTTTTTTTACTAGATTGGGATTTAATATTTACAATGGTTATGAAATAGATTCAACATATTATAATTTTGAAGCCCTCAATATGCCATTATCACATCCATCTAGAAATTTAAACGAAACATTTTACATTTCTGATGATATATTACTTAGAACGCACACGTCGAATATGCAGGTACATATTATGCAATCAAGTATTCCACCATTAAAAATTATATCTCATGGCAAAGTTTATAGAAAAGATTACGATGCATCACACACTCCTATGTTTCATCAAGTAGAAGCTATAGTAATAGATAAAAATATTTCTATTGCAAATTTAAAATATTTATTATTTGAATTCTTACAATTCTTTTTTAAAAAAGAAATTAAAATTAATTTTCGTTCGTCATACTTTCCATTTACAGAACCGTCTATGGAACTAGACATACAATGTATTAATTGCTTAGGTAAAAAATGTACGTTATGTAAATATAGTGGTTGGATAGAAATTCTAGGCTGTGGGATGATTCACTCAAATGTTTTAACAAATTGTAATATAGATAAAAAAAAATATACCGGATTAGCTTTTGGTCTAGGAATCGAAAGATTAACAATGATAAAATATAACATAACTGATATAAGATTATATTTTGAAAATAATCTCGAATTTTTAAAGCAATTTTAGTTTATGAAAATTGATATTATTACATTAAAATTTTGGCTTGGAGAAAATATAGTTGTTGATGAAATTATTGATAAATTAACATCAATCGGATTTGAAACTTTCTTAGACAATGATTTGTTGAATATATCAATACCACATAATAAAAGTAACTGCACTAATGTTTTTAGAATAATTGATGAATTATCTGGATTAATAAATCTGTCTTTTTTTAAAAAACGTAAAACATCATTTACATTAAAACGCAAAAAAAACAGCTATAACATAAATATTTTTCTTGACAAACATTTTTGTTATTTTTATTCATTATGTTATATAACTAATTTTAAAAATGAAATAGAAACACCTAACTATATAAAAAATTTCTTAACAATTAACAAAATAAATTTAAATAACTTTATTGTAGATATATTAAATTATGCTTTCTTAATAACTGGTCAACCATTTCATGTGTACAATGCTGAAAAAATTTTTAAAGATATAACTATTGATAAATTAGAACAAGATAGTGTTTTTCATACAATAAATAATACTGAAATAAATTTAATTAAAGGTTCTTTTGTTATAAAAGACACAAATAATGTTATTTTATCACTACCAGGAATAATAGGATCTTATGAAACAAAAGTATATAAACAATCTACAGATGTTCTGATAGAAACAGCTATTTTTGATAAACATGAAATAAAAAAAATAAAAGAACAATACAACTTAAACACTATATCGTCAAATGCATTTGAAAAAGGTATTAATTCAAATAATACACGTATAGCATTAAGTTTCTTATTATCATTACTACATAAACTTGATATAACTTATTTAGAAAAAACAATTGCTATAAAAATACCATCAAACTATAAAATACGTCTATATAAAAAGAAAATTTTAACTATATTAGGGTTTATTATTAGCACAAGCATGATAGAAAAAGCTTTAAAAAAAAGAAATTTTGCTTTTAAAATTTTTAATAGTTATTGGCTAGTAATTATACCGCATTATAGATGTGACATAACTCACGAAGAACATATCATTTCAGAAATTTTAAAATATTATGGATATAAAAAAATTCCGATGCTTCCAATAAAAACCAATGTTATACTTCATTTTAATGATGAAACTAAAATAAAAGAAATATTAACCAATTATTTAATATATGCTAATTTTACTGAAGTAATAAATTATAGCTTTGTAAATTCAATTTTTGAAGTTCAAACATTTACAGAACAATTAATTTTTATTAAAAATCCTATTTCAGAACATATGAATGTAATGCGTTTCAGTTTATTACAAGGCTTATTGAAAAATATATTACTTAATATAAATAGAGGAATAACTAATTTAAAATTTTTTGAAATTGGAAATGTTTGGTGTACTAATAATATCGTTTCAAATTTAAAATTAGGTTGTATATGCACAGAAATCACAACATATAAAAGTTTTTATAATACAGAAGAAACATTTTATATGTTAAAAAATCTAATAGAAAATATCTGTTTAAAAATATTAAAATTAACGAATTTAACTTTTTGTACCAATTCTATGTCATGCTTAACATCAAGTATAAGTGCAGATATTATTATAGAGAATAAATATATAGGTAGTTTTGGATTAATTAATGCTAAAACACTCAATTATTTTGATATAAAAAAAAAATTATATTTTGTAGAATTAGATTTAAATAATATAAGGAACATGTCTTCTATCACTTATTTTAAACATATTTCAAAATATCCTAAAATAGAAAGAGATTTGTCATTTATTGTAGCTTATAACATACCATACATGACATTACTTGCAGTTTTAAGAGAAGCTAATATTAAAGATTTAATAGATTTAACATTAATTAATATTTATTATATAGATAACAAAAACAAAAGTATCACAATTAGATTTATTTTTCAAAGTAATATTAAGACCTTAGAAGATATTGATATCAATATAATAATAATTAACATTCATAATATAGTAAAAGATAAACTTGCTGCTACAATAAAAGGATTTTAAATGTTAATATTAAGCCTTGAATACACTCAAAAACTGTTATCTATATCAATTTCTAACAAAAGCATTGTTTGTTATAAAGAAATTTTTGGCCAGTTTGTTAGCTCTAAATATATATTAAATTTCATTAATTCTATTTTAATAGAAAATAAAATAACTTTAAATGATATAACAGGAATATTATTAAGTGAAACTATTAGTAATTTAACAAGTATGAAAATTTTTTTCTCTGTCATTCAAAGTTTGAGTTTATCACAAAATATACCAATATTTCAAATTTATTCTTCAGATGCTTTAGTGGATGAATTAATATTATCAAATTCAAAAAAATATATTTTAATACATACATATTCTAACATAATTAAAAAAGATTTATATAATTTATATTATATTAATAAAAATCTAATAAAAATAATATTAAAAAACAAACATTTTCAACTCAATCACTTTCTATATCATAATAATTGCGTATTTTGTTTTTCAGATATAATTATATTTCAGGCTAAAATTGCTATACTAAAAACTTTTTTTTTAAATAAATCTATATATTTAGATAGTATTTTTAGGAAAAAAAGTAGAATAAATACATATATTCTACCAAATAGTTCATCTATAACATATCTTGAAAATATTTATACTCTACCCATGCTTATATAATAAATGAATAACATACTACTAATTAATAAAAACGAAATTGGTGAAATACGTGTAGCTTTTATAGAAAACGGACTATTAAATAATTTTGAAATAGAAACTAATAACCGTCAAAAAGGAAATATATTTAAAGGATTTATAACAAAAATAGAAATAGGATTGGATGCCTTTTTTATAGATTACGGTTCTAATAAAGATGGATTTTTACCATTTACAGAAATATCGAAAGATTATTTAGATAAATTACATCTATTTGATGAAATGGAAGAGATAAAAGACTATACTAACATACTAGGAAAATCGTTTATTGTACAAATAGAAAAAGAAGAATGTAATGGAAAAGGTGCTTCTTTAACTACATATCTTAATATAGCAGGATGTTATCTTGTATTAATGCCTTATAGTTTAGCATTAAAAGGTATATCTAAAAAAATCAATGACCATCAACGTTTTGATATAAAAGAAATTTTAAACGGTATAGATATTTTAAATGAAATTGGAATTATAGTTAGAACATTCGGTCATGGGAAAAAAAAAGCAGAATTTAAAATGGAATTATTAATGTTACTTTCACAATTAAAATTAATAAAAAACTTATATGCAAACGAGTTTTCCACATTTTTTATTTATGAACATAACAATCTAATTGTCAAGACCATTAGAGATTATTTGAAATTTGAACTAGCAGAAATAATTATTGATGATATACATATTTTTAATTTTATTTACAAATATCTTAGTGTTTTTTATTCAAATTTCGTGTCAAAAATTACTCTTTATTTACAAACTCAACCATTATTTACAAACTATCATATAGAACAACAATTAGAACTATTGCTAAAACGTGAAATTTTTCTACAATCAGGCGGATCTATAACAATAGATTCTGTTGAAGCTTTAACATTTATAGATATAAACTCTTCAAAATCAAACAAATGCGATGATATTGAAGAAACAGCCTTACAAACAAATTTAGAAGCATTAAAAGAAATTGTAAAACAACTTAAAATTAGAGATTTAGGTGGATTAATAATAATAGATTTTATTGATATTGATATCGATGGATTTACCTTGCTAGAAAAAAAATTAAAAGAATTATTATCATTTGATAAAGCAAAAATACAACTAAATAAAATTTCACAATTCGGTTTATTAGAAATGTCTAGAGAAAGAATTAAATCTATATTTGGTGAATCAAATTTTACATTATGTTATAAATGTCATGGAACAGGTAAAATGTCAAATATAAACACAATGTGCTTAATAATCTTAAAAGCTATAGAAAATGAATTAATAAAAAAAGATATAACACAAATAAATATAGAATTGCCAAATAAAATTTCAAATTATATGATTAATTTTAAGACAACTGAAATAAAAACCTTAGAAAATAATTACATCGTAAAAATAATATTAATAGCTAATGAATTCTTATTAATACCAGATTATAAAATATACATCTACAAAACAAAAAAAATAAAAATACACCAACACAAAATACAAAAGACAGCATATTTGAATTTTTTTAATTATAAAAAATCTCAGTCAATAACGACTAAACATTCTACTTTAAGCAAAAAAGTATAAAAATTAAAAATTAAACAAATATAGTAAAAAATGATAATGCCTGGCGATGACCTACTTTCGCTAAATAACTATCATCGGCGCTACATAGTTTAACTTCCGAATTCGGAATGGGATCGGGTGGAACCTATGCGCTAAAAATCGCCAAGCACCAGCTATTTTGAATTATAAAGTTAAAACTCACGGTCAATTAGTACAGATTAGCTCAACACTTTACAGTGCTTACACACTCTGCCTATCAACGTCGTAGTCTTCGACAGACCTTCAGAAGGATTAAATCCTAAGGGAAAATTAATCTTAAGGTAAGTTTCCCACTTATATGCTTTCAGTGGTTATCTTTTCCGTACTTAGCTACTCGGCAATGCAATTGGCATCACAACCGAAACACCATAGGTACGTCCACTCCGGTCCTGTCGTACTAGGAGCAGATCCTTTCAATTTTCCAACGCCCACGGCAGATAGGGACCGAACTGTCTCACGACGTTCTAAACCCAGCTCGCGTACCACTTTAAATGGCGAACAGCCATACCCTTGGGATCTTCTTCAACCCCAGGATGTGATGAGCCGACATCGAGGTGCCAAACACCCCCGTCGATGTGAACTCTTGGGGGGTATAAGCCTGTTATCCCCGGCGTAGCTTTTATCCGTTGAGCGATGGCCCTTCCATACAGAACCACCGGATCACTAAAACCAACTTTCGTTCCTGTTCGACTTGTGTGTCTCACAGTCAAGCACCCTTATGCTTTTGCACTCAAAACATGATTTCCAACCACGTTGAGGGTACCTTCGGGCTCCTCCGTTACTCTTTAGGAGGAGACCGCCCCAGTCAAACTACCCACCATACACTGTCGGTCATCTGGATAACAGATGAACTTAGAATTCTCAACAATTCAGGGTGGTATTACACTAACGACTAAATATTACCTAGCGATAATACATCAAAGTCTCCCACCTATTCTATACAAAGTTATTAAAAATTCAATATAAAGTTGTAGTAAAGGTGCACGGGGTCTTTCCGTCTTGCCGCAGGTACACTGCATCTTCACAGCGATTTCAATTTCACTGAGTCTCAGGTGGAGACAGTATGGCCATCGTTACGCCATTCGTGCAGGTCGGAACTTACCCGACAAGGAATTTCGCTACCTTAGGACCGTTATAGTTACGGCCGCCGTTTACCGGGGCTTCGATCATTAGCTTGCACCAAATCAATTAACCTTCCGGCACCGGGCAGGCGTCACACCCTATACATCCTTTTACAAGTTTGCAGAGTGCTGTGTTTTTATTAAACAGTCGCAGCCACCCGTTATCTTAGACCAATTATAGCTTTACTTAGTAAATAAGTTAACCTAATTGGCACACCTTCTCTCGAAATTACGGTGTCATTTTGCCGAGTTCCTTCACCTGAGTTCTCTCAACGCCTTAGTATTCTCTACTCGTCCACCTGTGTCGGTTTATAGTACGGTTTTTTTATATTTAATCTTAGAGGTTTTTCTTGGAAGCGTGGCATCAATCACTTAATTGACCATAAGTCAACCCGTACTCTTACCTTAGTTTTATATATTCGGATTTGCCTAAATATACAACCTACATAATTAAACTATCAAAACCAACTGATAGCTGACTTAGCCTTCTCCGTCACCCCATCGAAACATAAAAAAGTGCAGGAATATTAACCTGCTATCCATCGACTACGCTTTTCAGCCTCACCTTAGGACCGACTCACCCTGCTTCGATTAACGTAGAACAGGAAACCTTAGACTTTCGGCGTATAGGTTTTTCACCCATATTATCGTTACTCATGTCAGCATTCGCACTTCTGATACCTCCAATATATCTTACAATATATCTTCTACAGCGTACAGAACGCTCCCCTACCAATATGTTTAAACATATTTCGTAGCTTCGGTATATAGTTTTAGCCCCGTTACATCTTCCACGCATAAAGACTAGACCAGTGAGCTGTTACGCTTTCCTTAGAGGATTGCTGCTTCTAAGCCAACCTTCTGGCTGTATATGCCTTTACACTTTGTTTTCCACTTAACTATAATTTAGGGACCTTAGCTTACGATCTGGGCTGTTTCCCTTTCCACTACGGACCTTATCGCTCGCAGTGTGTCTCCAACATTATTCATTCTAGTATTCGGAGTTTGCCTCAACTTGATAAATTTGTTACAATCCTCTAATTGAAACAGTGCTCTACCCCTAAAATTTAAAATGTTAGGCGCTACCTAAATAGCTTTCGGGGAGAACCAGCTATCTCCGAGCTTGATTAGCCTTTCACTCCTATCCACAACTCATCCCCTAATTTTTCAACATTAGTGGGTTCGGACCTCCAATACATGTTACTGTATCTTCACCCTGGCCATGGATAGATCGCTCGGTTTCGGGTCTACCCATTGCAACTAAACGCCCTATTAAGACTCGATTTCTCTACGCCTACATTAAAAAAACTTAAGCTTGCTGCAATAGATAACTCGCTGACCCATTATGCAAAAGGTACGCAGTCACTATAATATATAGCTCCTACTGCTTGTATGCACACAATTTCAGGTTCTATTTCACTCCCCTAACAGGGGTTCTTTTCACCTTTCCCTCACGGTACTTGTTCACTATCGGTTAATAGGTAATATTTAGCTTTAGAGGATGGTCCCCCTATTTTCAACCAGGATACCACGTGTCCCGGCCTACTTAAATATCTTATAAACATAAATTACAATTTCGTATACGTGACTATCACACTATATTGCATACTTTTCCAAGTATTTCTACTATCATAATTTATTATAGATTACAAGATTAGCTTTTTCGGATTCGCTCGCCACTACTACCGAAATCTCAGTTGATTTATATTCCTTCGGATACTTAGATGTTTCAGTTCTCCGAGTTCATCTTATTATTCTATGTATTCAAATAATAATACTTAATAAAAATTAAGTAGGTTTCCCAATTCGGATATCTCCGGTTAATAACGTTCACTTGCAAACTCACCGAAGCTTTTCGCATGCTATAACGTCCTTCATCACTTCCTATTACCAAGGCATCCGTTGTGTGCACTTATTCATTTAACTTTATAATTCAAAATAGCATTATCAAATATACAGTTTAAAAAAAATTAATGATTCTAATTCTGCAAAATTATTGGAGCCAGTCGGAGTCGAACCGACGACCGCCTGCGTGCAAAACAGGTGCTCTACCAATTGAGCTATGACCCCTTCAAAACAGTGGGTCTGGGAGGATTTGAACCACCGACCTCACCCTTATCAGGGGTGTGCTCTAACCAATCTGAGCTACAGACCCTAAGGATATCTATTTTAATTGAATTAATTTACAAAGGAGGTGATCCAGCCGCAAGTTCCCCTACGGCTACCTTGTTACGACTTCACCCCAGTCATGAACCACACCGTGGTAAACACCCTCTTTAGAAAAGTTAAGTAATTCACTTCTGGTGCAGTCCACTTCCATGGTGTGACGGGCGGTGTGTACAAGGCCCGAGAACGTATTCACCGTGGCATGCTGATCCACGATTACTAGCGATTCCAACTTCATGGAGTCAAGTTGCAGACTCCAATCCGGACTACGAATAACTTTAGAGGATTTGCTTCATCTCACGATTTTGCTAACCCTTTGTATTATCCATTGTAGCACGTGTGTAGCCCTACCCATAAAGGCCATAATGACTTGACGTCGTCCCCGCCTTCCTCCGGATTATCGCCGGCAGTTTCCTTAAAGTGCTCAACATAACTTGTTAGTAACTAAGGATGAGGGTTGCGCTCGTTACGGGACTTAACCCAACATTTCACAACACGAGCTGACGACAGCCATGCAGCACCTGTCATCCAATTCCCGAAGGTACCCAAATATCTCTACTTAGTCATGGAGATCAAGAGTAGGTAAGGTTTTTCGTGTAGCATCGAATTAAACCACATGCTCCACCGCTTGTGCGGGCCCCCGTCAATTCCTTTGAGTTTTAACCTTGCGATCGTACTCCCCAGGTGGAAAACTTAACGCGTTAGCTACGCCACTAAATATATTTATATATCTAACAGCAAGTTTTCATCGTTTACAGCATGGACTACCAGGGTATCTAATCCTGTTTGCTCCCCATGCTTTCGTGTCTCAGTGTCAGTAATTGTCCAGAAAGTCGCCTTCGCCTCTGGTATTCCTTCCGATATCTACGCATTTCACCGCTACACCGGAAATTCTACTTTCCTCTACAAAACTCTAGATAAATAGTATTATATGCAATTTCTAAGTTAAGCTTAGAGATTTCACATATAACTTGTTTATCCACCTACACACCCTTTACACCCAATAATTCCGATTAACGCTTGCACTCTCTGTATTACCGCGGCTGCTGGCACAGAGTTAGCCAGTACTTCTTCTGCAACTAACGTCAATGATATATTGATATTAGCAATTATCACTTCTTCATTGCTGAAAGTGTTTTACAACCCTAAGGCCTTCTTCACACACGCGGCATTGCTGGATCAGGCTTTCGCCCATTGTCCAAGATTCCCCACTGCTGCCTCCCGTAGGAGTCTGGGCCGTATCTCAATCCCAGTGTGGCTGATCATCTTCTAAAATCAGCTACAGATCATTGCCTTGGTAAGCATTTACCTCACCAACTAGCTAATCTGACGCAGGCTCATCTAGAAGCGCAAGGTTTTAAAAAAAATCCCCTGCTTTGTCTCGTAAGAATTATAGAGTATTACTTAATGTTTCCATTAACTATTCTCATCTTCTAGGTAGATTCCCACGCGTTACTCACCCGTTCGCCACTCGTCAGCATTTTTTTTAAAAATCTGTTACCGTACGACTTGCATGTGTTAGGCATGCCGCTAGCGTTCAATCTGAGCCAGGATCAAACTCTTAATTAATTACACATAAATAGTTAATAATTCAAAAAAAATAGATATCGCAAATAAATCATTATAGCTACAACTTATTAAAGTTTCGCTAAACTTAGTTACTGACAAAATAATAACATTATATATTAAATAGTCAAGCATCAATTAACATTTTTTTCATTTTTTTTTTCTTTTAAAAAAACTTTTTTTATTTTTTTTTTACCACACTTCAATAAATAATAAATATCAACATATAAAATACATTCTCTATCTAATATAACAACTGAATTAACTTCAATAGACCCATATTTAATTCCACGCTTAAATTCAGCATGACTGCAAACAAATCCAATCAACAACAATAATCGTCGTAAATAAATAAATGTATTGTCTATATAAATAATACTAACTTCAATATTATTATCAAAAATTTTCTTTGAAACCCTATCAATAAACTTAGCTTGTGCATCATCAGCTAAAAATTCATTATAAACACACGAAACTACCTTATTAGCCAACAAATACTTTACTAACATAGGATTACCATACTCTAAAACTACATCACGAAATTGATTAGCATTTAAAAACCCTAAACATATAAAATACTCTTCTAACAACTTATCAGGCAATGACATTACCTTACAAAACATAATATAATAATCATCATCAAGTGAAATATAATTATTTAAACTTTTAGACATTTTATTAAAACCATCTAACCCCGTAAGTATAGGCATCATGAGTAAAACCTGCTGTCTTTGAAAATAACTCTTTTGTAAATCTCTACCTAACAACAAATTAAATTTTTGATCAATACCACCAATTTCAATATCAGAATACAAAAAAACAGAATCATAACTTTGTAATAAAGGATATACAAACTCATGCAATCCAATAGGTTTATTATTATTATATCTACTTTTAAAGTCACAACGCTCCAAAATTCTGGAAACAGTAACAAAAGAAACTAATTGCATAAAATCGTTTAAATAAATAGAATTAAACCACACAGAATTAAAATAAACAAAAGTAAAATTTTTATCTAAAAATCTAAAAATATAATTATTATACGATGTATAATTTTCTTTTATATCATCATGGTCAATGACTTTACGCATTACACTCTTACCAGATGGATCGCCAATTGTTGCCGTAAAATCGCCAATTATTAAATGAATAAAATAACCGAATAACTGAAACTCTCTTAATTTTTTAAGTATCACATAATGTCCTAAATGTAACTTATCAGATGTAGGATCAAATCCTATCTTTACAACCAACTCTTTTTTCATAGATAATAACAAACGAAACTCACCTTCTGAAACTATTTCCTTCACACCCAACTGTAAAGATTTAAAAATATTATCTACATTACTCATATGACAATTAATAAAACATTTATAAAAAAACACATCAATATAAACATTATTATAACAAACAAAAATAATATCAAATCCCTTAATAAAAAATACAGACACAAAAAAAAAGCGACAGATATTCTAACATTTAAAGATATAATAAACAAAAAAATTTATGCAGATATACTAATATGCAAAAAAATAATGAACGAAAGAAATAAAAATTTAAATAAAGCTATAATTCACGGCATTTTACACTTATTAAATTATACACACAATAACAATTATGACGAAAAAATCATGAAAAAATTAGAAAAAATAATAGGCATGAGTGGAATCGAACCACCGACCATCACTACGTCAAAGTGACGCTCTACCACTGAGCTACATGCCTATTTTATTCTCAATTTAGAATTCAATCTACTCTTTAATCTGGCAGCTTTATTTTTATGAACGACACCCTTAGAAACACTTTTATCTATTACTGAAACCACATGTGAATAATTCTGTATTGCTAAATCAATCTTTGATAAAGATATTAACTTCAAGAAGTTTTTTACAGATGTTTTTACAATAGACAAATTTCTTTTATTAATTAAACGTTTTTTCAAATCCTGCCTAGCTCTTTTTTTAGATTGTTTAAGATTAGCCAATATAAACTCCCATAAACTTTTTTTATTATAATACAAACATACCAAAACATCAATACTAGTAAAAGGTATTAATCACTAAATAATAATTTATATTTTATTATTCAACATTTCAAACCTTAAATCAGCTATAGCTTTTGATGGATTCAAACCTTTAGGACAAACATAAGTACAATTCATAATAGTTCTACAGCGAAATATATTAAATTTATCATCTAATTCAACTAACCTTTCAATAGTTTTAGTATCTCTACTATCTTTTACAAATCTAGCAGCTTGTAAAGCTGCTGCTGGACCTAAAAATTTTTCAGGATTCCACCAATATGATGGACATGCACTAGTACAACAAGCACACAAAATACATTCATACAACCCATCTAATTTTTCTCTGTCACTTTTTGATTGTAAACGTTCTCCGTCATAATATACAGGTTCATCATTTTGTAAATAAGGTTTAATTTTATTATAGTGATTATAAAAATTTGTAAGATCTACAACTAAATCTCTTATTACAGGCATACCTGGTAATGGTCTTATAATAACTTTTTTATCATACAAGCTACTTAAAGGCGTAATACATGCTAAACCATTTTTACCATTTATATTCATAGCATCTGAACCACAAACACCTTCAGAACACGACCTTCTATAACTCAAAGTTTCATCTAAATTTGCTTTAATATAATTAAGTGCATCCAATAACATTACTCCATCACAATCTTCTGGGTTAACACTATATTCTTGCATTCTATAATCAGAATTTGTTTTATAATCATAACGATATATTGAAATAAACATAAACTATCCTAATATTTTCTAACAACAGGTTTAAATGAAGGAACTAAACTTGGATTCTCATTAACAGCTCTAAATGCTACACTATCATCCAAATATACTAACATATGTTTAATCCAATTAATATCATCTCTATTTGGATAATCTTCTCTAAAATGAGCACCTCTACTTTCTATTCTTTGAATAGCTGCTATTGCAGTAACTATAGCTATAGCCATTAAATTATCAAGTTCAAATGCTTCTACTCTAGCCATATTATATGTATAACTTTTATCAAACAACTTAACATTTACTAAATTAGCTCTAAGCTCTATCAAGGAATTCAACCCGGCTTTCATGATATCTCCTGTTCTAAAAACACCAAAATCATTTTGCATGATTTTCTTTAAGCGTGATTTAATTTCAGAAACAGAAAATTTACCATCTCTAGAATTCCACTCATGAAATCTCCTACAAGAATAAGCTATATTTGAATCTTTAACTAAAGAACTATTATCAAAACTACCAACATGTGAAATAAAATGATTTCCTGCAGCACGACCAAAAACCACTAAGTCTAATAAAGAATTACCACCTAATCTATTTGCTCCATGAACAGATACACAAGCACACTCTCCAACTGCATACAATCCAACAACTATTTTATCATTACCATTTTCATCAATAGTAACTACTTGACCATATTTATTAGTAGGAATACCCCCCATCATATAATGACAAGTTGGTACAACAGGAATAGGCATCTTTACAGGATCTGCATTAGCGAAAGTAATCGCCAATTCTCTTATACCAGGTAAATAAGCTTTAATTACATCTTCACCTAAATGTTCTAATTTAAGATAAACATGATCTTTTTTAATTCCACATCCTCTACCTTCTCTAATTTCTATTGCCATAGATCTAGCGACCACATCTCTAGATGCTAAATCTTTAGCATTTGGCGCATACCTTTCCATAAAACGTTCACCATTACAATTTACTAAATACCCGCCTTCACCTCTACATCCTTCCGTCACTAAAACACCAGAACCAGCAATGCCAGTTGGATGAAATTGCCACATCTCCATATCTTGAATAGGAAACCCTGCTCTTAAAACCATTCCTAGCCCATCACCAGTATTAATTATAGCATTTGTAGTTGACTGATATATTTGGCCGCCTCCACCAGTGGCTAGAATAGTAGCTTTACTTCTTAAAAAACATAATTCACCCGTTTCTATACACATCGCTACAACTCCAACTATATCTCCATTATCACTTTTAACCAAATCTAAGGAATACCATTCATTAAAAAATATTGTATTATATTTTAAATTTTGTTGATACAACGTATGTAATAATGCATGACCTGTTCTATCAGCAGCTGATGATGTTCTTGTTGCTTGTCCACCTTTACCAAAATCTTTCGCTTGACCACCAAAAGGTCTCTGATATATCCTGCCATTATCTAACCTAGAAAACGGAAGTCCCATATGTTCCAGCTCGTAAACAACCTCTCTGCCATTTCTACACATATATTCAATACAATCTTGATCCCCTATATAATCAGCTCCTTTAATAGTATCAAACATATGCCATAACCAATTATCATCATCAACGTTTCCCAATGCAGCAGTAATACCACCTTGAGCTGAAACAGTATGCGATCTTGTTGGAAATACTTTAGAAACAAGAGCAACTTTAATACCAGATTTTGAAAGCTGCAAGGCTGCTCTCATACCAGCACCACCAGCTCCAATTATAATAACATCATACGAATGTTCAGCTATATTCATTTAAAACTCCAAAGAATTTGTATAACACAAAAAACATACGACAGTAAAATTACATTAATCATAAAATCTAAAACTATCCTTAAAAAAGTTTGTTTAATATAATCAGTTAAAATAATACTCATTCCTAAGCTAACATGCATAACTAAACTGAAAACAAACAATATTGTAAATATCTTAAAAAAAAATGATTGAAATAATAAACTTAAAGTACAATATTCAAACTTAAAAATTATCAAATAGCAAATAATAAATAATGAATAAAAAAAAATATATAAACCTGTAAATCTTTGTACAACCCAATCTCTTAACCCACTTCTCCATCCGGAATTACTTAACATAATCATAATAAAATACTCAAAAAAAATAAAAACGTTATTAGAACCAATACAACAATAGTCAATCTTTTACTACTAGATTTAGTATCAAAATAACCTATATCCATAATTATATGTTTAATACCACTTATTGCATGATAAATAAATGAAAACAAAAATATATAAAGAACTAATTTGATATAACTATTAGAACTAAGAGATGAAACAACAATAAATGAACTACTTGATTCTATTGTCAAATAAAAAAAATACAAAAAACCAGGCATTGATAAAAATAAAAACACTCCTGTTAATCTATGAATAATAGATCCGATAGCTGTAATTGGCCAATTAAGTACAAAAATATTTAAAAAAATATGTTTAGATTTCATTCCATCTACCATTTAAAAAAACAATAAATTCATTATGATACTATTTTACCTTAATATATAAATCTATCAATATAAAATCAGAAATAGATACAAATATTTTATAATATTTTCATTTTGAAAAAGAAATAAAAAAAACTTTACAACAAAGATCTTTTTTATTAAAAAATATATTAAAAATGACAATATATTATAAAGAAATAACTAATGAAATAGATATATTTAAAAAAGCTTTTATAAACAAACTACCACTTATCATAAAAGGACCAACTGGATGCGGAAAATCTAGGTTTGTAGAAAAAATGTCAGAAATTTTTAATATACCATTAATACAAATAGCTTGTAATGAAGAAACGTCTTCTGTAGATTTACAAGGTAGGTATTTAATGCATAATGGTAATACAATTTGGCATGACGGTCCAGCCACAACAGCTGTAAAAACAGGAGCATTTTTATATCTAGACGAAATATCTGAAGCCAGAGAAGATGTAATAGTAGTTATTCATCCATTAAGTGATCATAGAAGGGAATTATATTTAGATAAAAAAAATGAAAAAATAAAAGCTCATAATAATTTTATGCTTATTGCAAGTTATAATCCTGGATATCAAAGTAAATCAAAAGATTTAAAACAATCAACAAAACAACGCTTTTTAACATTACAATTTGACTATCCAGAAGAAATTAAAGAACAAGAAATAATAATATTTGAATCAAATATCGACAGTATGCTAGCTGGCAAATTAGTACTGTATGCTAAAAAACTAAGAAATTTAAAAGAATTAGATTTATTAGAAACTGTTTCAACACGTCTGCTAATAAATGCTGCAAAAATGATTGTCAGTGGATTAAACGTACATTCCGCTTGTAAAATTGCTATAATACAAACATTAACTGATGATAAAGATATTCAAATTAGTTTAACAGATATTATGAGCCTATATATTTAATATGATAATAAGTTATATTAACCAAATATTAAATAAGTATAAACAAAAACATCATAACAATTCACGTGTATACTTAAAAGACAATATAAAGATTTTCACTTATATAGCATCCGCTATAAGTAAAAAAAATATAGATATACTTGAATCACCTGATGAATTTGGTGGATATTTTAAAAATACAATTATTTTACCTAAAGAAATAGCTCTATTTAAGAACAATCAAAATAATTATATTTATTATCTATATAAAATAATTTTTTTTGTGTATCTAAATCAATTAAATTTAAATAAAAAATACAAAATAATTTATTTAATTTTATCATTTATATTAACAATAAAAAAAAGCAGAAAAAATATAAAAACCGATTATTTAAATATTATTCATTTAGAAAAGATAATTTATTCAAAAATTAAAAATACAAACTCAAATATAACATCATGCAGATATATACTACTAAAAATAATAATTGATAAAATAACGTATAACAACACGCAAACATTACAACTGTTAACACTAAAAGAAAAAGAATATCTGTATAAATTAGAAAATTTAATAAATATAAAAAATAATAATATAGTACACATAATAAATAAGGCGTGTAAAAGTTTAAGAATGTTGTATGCTATTAATGATTCAATTACATTATATCACCCATGGGGATATTTCTACTATAATGATAAAAAAAAATCTAACAGATATAATTTTAAAACACAATTAGAACAACGTAAAAAACATCAATTATTACAAAGACTCGTTAATTCTAAAAAAAAAAATGTCGTTAACAATAAAAATATTTTACCACATTTTTTTGATTATAAAAAAACCATTGATAAATATAATAAAAATAATAATAAATCATTAAATAATACAGATGGATCGGAAGTTCAATATTTAAATTCAACAAATATACAAACTATAATTGAACATACTAGTAATTCACAATATATCATAAAAAATGATATATTAAATAATGTTTGTTTATCTTATCAAACAATTACAAACGAATTCAAAAAATATGAATATGACGAATGGGATTTTAATTTAAATGCATATAAAAAAAATTGGTGCAAAATTTTTGAAAAAAAAACTCAAATTCAACACAATCAAACCTATTCTGCAGATTTTATTAAAAAACACTTAAGCATATATAAAAATTTAATTTTATTTATTAGAAAAAAAATTTTATCAATTAAAAATCAAAAAACATGGATAAAAAAACAAAAATACGGACATGATATAGATATAGATACACTTATAGATAATTATAGTTACGTAAAAGATTTTAATTTTGAGAACATATATAAATATAAAAAAAATATAACAAACGATATATCTATAATTTTATTATTAGACTCAAGTTTATCCACAGATAATAATTTAATAAATAAAAAACATATTTTTTTTATAAAAATATTAACGTTGATATTATCTTTAAGTTTAGAAAAAATAATACCATACGAAATATCAACATTTTATAGTAACACACGGCATGATTGTAGATATATAAAATTAAAAGACTTTTCTGACACTATTAATAAAAAAATGTATGCTCTTACAACTTTAGTATCGCATGGCTACACTAGAATTGGTCCAGCAATACGCCATGCAACAAAATTATTAACAAAAAGACAAGAAAAACAAAAAATAATCTTGTTATTAACTGATGGTTATCCAACAGATTACGATGAATATGAAGGATTTTACGGCATAAAAGACATAAAAACTGCTATAACTGAAACTTTAATAAAAAGAATAAAAGTGAAAACACTTGTGATAACAAATCAGCCAAACACATCATTTTTAAAAATTTTAGATAAAAAAAATTATTTTGTAACGACTAACATCTCTTATAAAAACTTAATGACCATACTTTCTATCATATTTTAACTAAGTTGACTTATAATTTTTATAACTGCATCAAAATTTTTATCTAATCCTTGATGATACAATTGTATCACTCCAGTTTTATCAAGGATAATTATTAAATTAGAATGAATATATTCATTATCTTTATCTTTTTTATATTTTATACCAGTTGCTAAAGCTATTTTTAGAACATCCGTTGTACTCACTTTATATATATTCCAATAATCGTTATTTAATTTTTTTTCTAAAAAAAATTTATTTAAAGAATAAATCGTATCACGCTCTGGATCTAAAGAAATTAACAAAAAACTGATATTATTTAAATATTGTTTAGGTATTAATTGTTCCAATATTTTCATATTAGAGATAATAATAGGACAAATTGTTTTACAATTTGTATAAATCATAGAAAAAATATGTATTTTCCCAGCTAAATCTGCTAATTTAATTTTTTTTCCATATCTATCAATCATATTAATATCTATATGATAAATAGAATTATCTGGTAAATTTAAAGAATATAAAATTACCGGAAAAAAAAATAAAAATAAAAACAAAAATTGTCTTATATCATTTAAAATTTTTTGCACATCTAAATCCTAATGTTGTCATTGTATAATTAGCTTCCAAACTATTTCTAAACGCAAAACGCATAAAAGCTACATAATCAGCTGGATCTATTACACTTGTAGCTGTAGCACCACAGTACAAAACTTCGTCTAACTCACCGCCTTCAGCATCTGTATTTAATAATATAACACTATTAAAATCATTAACCCATTCCCATATAACACCATGCATACAACAAACTCCCCAATAATTATAATCTGTCATAACATCTAATGAAACAATTTTAGATTGGGACAGAATGTACCAATCTAAAATGTGTTGTAAATACAACGGGTCATTTTTCCCATTAGAATCATATTTGCTAGCAGATGCTACATATTCCCATTCATCAAGTGTTGGTAATCTAGCTCCAATATAAGAACAATATGCTTCAGCTGCAAACCACGAAACATTAACAACTGGATAATTTTTAATTTCATCAAAATTCTCATTGTCTTTCCAATGAACTAAATAATTTCTATCAGCAAATATTGATTTTATATTTTCAACACTCCACTCAGGTTTATCCAAGATAAAAAATCGAAACTCATCATTAGTAACAGGATGTTTATTAATATAAAAATCTGCAATATTTACATTATTAACCAAGTCAGAATATTTAAAAAATGCATTATAAGAACCATGTGAAATAAAAATCATCTCGTTATTTAAGTTATGATCTAATGAAAAACATGCGTTAACATACAACAACTGAACTAGAAAAAATAAAATTTTTACAAGCTCCATAACTTTACTATCAACTCATAACTATTTTTTATCAGCTAAAAATTCTTGAGTATCTTTTCCTATAACTTTTAATATACCTATACAGCCTTTATTAAAAGCTCTAAATATTGAATGATCAACTAACACAAAATTACCAGGCATTTTTGTTTGAAATTCTACCATTACAGCCCCACCTGCTGGAATAAGTGTAGTTTGAACGTCTTTATTAACTAACGATCCACCTTCTACAAACACTTTATCAAAAATTATTCCTATAACATGAAATGATGAAATTAAATTAGGACCTGCATTACCAACAAATAAACGAACTTTATCACCAACATTAGCAGATAATGCTTTAGTATCTGTTAATGATCCTACTCTACCATTAAATACAACATACTCAGGAAATTCCATCAAAGCTTTTTCTTGACTAAATCCGTGTAACCCTTTTTTACCATAAGGATTATCCGTGTAAAATTCAGATTGTAAAATATAATATTCTTTATCAACTTTAGGTAATCCTTTTGATGGTTCAACTAATAATAATCCGTACATACCATTTGCTATATGTAATGGAACTGGTGGAGTGGCACAGTGATATATATAAATACCAGGATTAACCGCTTTAAATGTAAAGACAGATGTCCTACCAGGCGATGTATTTGAAAAAGCAGCTCCACCTCCTGGACCAGAAACCGCATGTATATCTATATTATGAGGTAATTTATTATTCTTATTGTTGTGTAAATTAAACTCAACTATATCACCTTGTCTTACTCTAACAAATTTACCTGGTACAGAACCATCAAATGTCCAAAAATGATATTTTACACCAGCATCAAGATCTTTAACAAGTTCTATTACTTCAAAATTCACAACAACATGCGCTGAATAATTTCTTTTAACAGGCGGAGGTACATCAGGCGCGAATGTTGTAATAGCATCAATTTTAGGTTTACTTTTTGCAAAAACACAATCAGTAGAAAATAAAAAAACAGCAATTATAATTACAGCATACATTTTTAAAAAAAATTTAATTTGCTCTTTCATAATATAGCCTCGTTATATATAAATATTAATAATTTTTATTGAATTTAGAAACTTTTGGTAACCCTGATCTAATAAAGGTATAAATAAAAGATACAATACCAGAAATAAATAAACAAGCTAAAGCAATAAGACATCCAAAAAAGAATTTTAATTCTTCTCTAACTACAAAAAAATCCAAATCTAACATTCTTTCCAAATAAACTTGCACAATTCCTGCTAAAGCAAAAGACATAACCATACCAATCATTCCTATATTAGAAGCCCAAAAAGCATATTTAGAAATTTTATATGTATAAATAGCTTTGTTATCAGTTATTATAGGTAATGTATAAGAAATCATTGAAATAACAATCATGGCATACGCTCCCCAAAAAGCCAAATGTCCATGCATTGCAGTTATTAATGTACCATGAGTATAAATATTGATGCTAGGTAAAGTATGAACAAATCCTAAAAATCCAGCACCAACAAAAGACATAACAGAACATCCTAACGTCCATGTTAAAGCTATTTTATTAGGATGATCTATAACTCTTTTATTAAAAATATAAAAAGAATAAATTGTTATACCTAAAAAAGCTAAAGGCTCCAGTGCACTAAAAAATCCGCCAACAAATAACCAATATTGTGGTGTTCCAATCCAATAATAATGATGACCTGTACCTAATACTCCACTTAAAAATGTTAATCCTATTATGATATATAACCATTTTTCAACCAATTCTCTATCTACTCCAGTTAATTTTATTAATAAAAATGCCAATAATGAACCAAGAACTAATTCCCATACACCCTCAACCCATAGGTGTACAACCCACCAACGCCAAAATGAATCTACTGTCTGATTAGTTGTATCAATCATACCAGGTAAATATAATAATGCTATAGCAAACAAAGCTCCATATAATATCAAACTTGTTGTTGTTCTTCTCTGCGCTTTTAATATTGTTAAACCCACTATACCTAAAAATAATAATACATCAACAACTACAAGATAATCAAGCGCTCTAGGAATTTCTAAGAATTTCCTACCTTCCCACCAATTAAAATGAAACCCTATTATAGCTGTAATACCAACTATTACTAAAGCAATATATTGAACAACAGCTAGTGGCAATGAAACTAATTCTCTATCTACTTCTTCTGGAATGATATAATATGTAGCACCCATAAACCCACTTAATAACCACACTAGTAATAAATTATTATGAGTTGCTCTTGCTACATTAAAAGGAATAATATTATGTAATACATCGTAGCCAAGATGAGCGAAGGCCATTATTAATCCATAAACTAATTGAAGACTTAATAATAACATTGATGCAGCAAAAAAATAATATGCTATTTGTTGAGATTTAAATTTCATAAAAACTCCAATAACCTTATTTTTGCATTATTAAAAAATCAACTATATCTTTAATAGTTGATTCTGATAATGGAAATTTAGGCATTAATGAATTAATTTTAATTGATTTTGGATCTTTTAACCACTTTTCTAAGAACTCTTTATCTCTTAAAGTTCCTATGTTATCTAATATAGGAGCACCTTCTATTCTATTCCCAACACCATGCAATGTATGACATGTTAAACATAATTTGTCAAATATATCTGGTTTTTTAATACTGATTGCTGCATTAACAGGTGCAGTCATTGTATATTTTTTTAAAAATGGCTCTGCAGGAAAACCATTGAGATCAACTTCACTACACCATTTTAAATATGATATTATATCGTCAATTTCACCATCTGAAAAATCATATTTAATCATTTTTCTTTTTCCTGGATACATCGCCATTGGATCTTTTAAAAACATTTTAAGAAATTCTTCACTTCTTCTGATATAAACATTTGTTAATTCAGGAGCATAATATGCTCCTTCACCAAATATCGTATGACAACCCATACAATTATTACTTTCCCAAATATTTTTACCTCTTATAACACTATTTGTTATATTTTCTTCATGTGTTTGATCGGGAATTTTTTTTAATGTATCATAACTTAGGAATAAAAAAACAGCAATAGCTGTAATTGTAACGATTATAAATATTTTTAATGAATCTGATTTTGATAACATAATTTAATAACCAAAAATATAAAAAAAGGAAATTCTAAAATTAAAAACTAAATATTAGTGTAAATTAAAGAATTTCCCCATAAATTAATTTAATTTTCAATAGAACTCATAAATGTTATTGCAGCTTTTAAATCATTATCTGTGCAATCCATACATGTTCCCATTGGGGGCATACCATTATCAGTACCATTTGTAGCTGAAACTACTAATTTTTTTATAGCTTCTTCATCCCTGTTTTCATCTGTTAGATTAATTTCTATATTCTTTGACAGAGCAATTTCTTTTCTTTCATTCCACGCGTGTAGATCGTGTGCTGCTGGAGCATTAAACATTTTAGCCATACTAGGTGAATGACACACTGTGCAATAACGATCAAAAATATCCTTACCTGTATTAGCTGAAACAGGCATCGATATTAATAAAGCATATGTTAAAATTACTGCAATTATATTTTTCATACAATCTCCTCTTTGAATTACAATATTGTTGAATTAGCTGATAAAAAAGCACTTATTCCTTCTGTTGAAGGTTTTATTCCAGTGTTTCCTTTCATCCATCCAGCTTGACATACTTCACCATTCTTAGCATGAAAATCTAAAGCATCAAATAATCTAATATATTCATCTATATTTCTTCCTATAGGAAAATCATGAATATGTTGTACTCTAACTACCTTTTTATCATCTATTATAAATGATCCTCTATATGAAACACCAGTGTTTTGATCTTCTACACCATAAGATTTTATTATATTTTTTTTAATGTCAGATATTAAACAATATGATAAAGTACCTATTCCTCCCGATGTGATTGGAGTATTTCTCCATGCTTTATGTACAAATATTGAATCAATAGATATTGCTATAATTTCTATATGTCTTTTTTTAAAGACATTTATTCTATTGTTTAGCGCTATTAGTTCAGATGGACATACAAATGTAAAGTCCATTGGATAAAAAAATAGTAAACAATATTTCTTGTCTATGTGTTTATAAAAATTAAAATCTTTCTGTATTGACCCGTCTGGTAAAATAGCTGGAGCAGTAAAATCTATCGCTGTGTTACCTATCAAATTTGCCATATTTAATTTTTCCTTATTTCATTTTTATAATATTACATTATTTTTTATAATAATTAAATATTTTTTTATTTTATATTAATTTATTTAATTGTATTAATATTCTTGAGGAACCTGTCCCATTATAACATGACATTTTACAAACTTGAAATTTCTAAATACTTCTACTATATATTCTTTTCCAGGTTCTAAAGAACTAACAAATTTAGCTGAATCATTTAATGTTTTCATTATTACGTTATCGACTTTAGTTATTATATCACCAGTTACTATACCACCTTCCCAAGCTGGACCATATTTAACTACAGATTGTACATATACTCCGTAGCTTTCATCAAAACCTAACATATCACACATTTCTTTTGTAGTATCACTTAATTGAACTCCTAACCATCCTCTTACTACATGCCCTTTTTTGATTAGATCATCCATAACTTCTTTTGCTATATTTATTGGTACTGCAAATCCTATCCCTTGGCTACCTCCTGTTTTTGTTATTATAGCTACATTAATACCTACTAAAAATCCATTCACGTCTATTAAAGCCCCTCCAGAATTTCCAGGATTTATTGCTGCATCAGTTTGTATTAAATTATCTAACCACCCGCCTAAAGAAATTTGTTGTTCATTTGATCTTGCACTTACTGAACCTAATCCACTTACTATTCCTTGTGTAACTGTATTATCAAATCCAAATGGATTACCTATAGCAAGAACTACATCTCCAACCTGTAGTGTATCAGAATCACCAATTAGTATAACTGAGATATTATTAATTAGCGTTTCTTCTTTAATTTTTAAAATAGCTAGATCTGTTTTTGAATCAGTACCTATTATTTCAGCTTCGCTTGTTATTCCATTTCTAAATTTTATCATTATAGAGGTTGCGTTTTTTATTACATGATTATTTGTTAAAATATATCCTCTTTTATCAACTATAACTCCAGATCCTAATCCTTGTTGCATGTGTTTTTGATACGGAGAAAAATCATCTTTATTTTTTTCAGGTTCACCGAAAAAGAATTTAAATAATGGATCACTAAACATTGGGTGTGTTTCTATAGGTATTTCTTGTGATGTTTGTATGCTCACTACAGCTGATGCAGCTTTTGAAACTGTTTCTGCGTATGATACTTTATGTGTGAAATCTCTTCTGTTTTCCGCATATAATGTTAGTGTATACATTATTAACATTACTGAAATGAGCGACACTATAAGATTTTTTACTTTCATAATTTTTCCTTATTGTTAGTATAATTAGTTATTTTACCATAAAAATTTATGTACTGTCACAATTGTTATTTTTTTTTTAATCCATTAAACTCCCGAAAAGGTTATATTGGGGAATATATATGGGATTTGGTAACATAAGTCCGTTGTCTTTACTTCTTATTTTTTTAATTATTGTTATATTATTTGGGACTAAGAAATTAAGAAATATAGGAGAAGATTTAGGTCATGCCTTCAAAAGTTTTAGAAAAGGTCTTAATCAAATTGATGATAGAACAACAAAATTAGATGATGATAAAAAAGACGATAAATAGTTTGCTGGAGTGAGTTACTTTTATTAATTTAAATAGTTTTATTCAAATCTACTTATATAACAATACTGTTTTCTTTCTTTAAGAAAATGATAAAACCAGTTATATTTCTTATACAGAATTTAGTTTATTCTGGTAAATTTGATTTATTATCTTCTTTAATTTTTAATTCTTGGCGTTTATCATATTTCCTTTTACCAGAACATAGGTGTATTTCTAATTTTATAAAGTTATGTTTCCAATAAATTTTTGAAGGGATTATTGTTAAATTTTTTATTTTTGATCTGCCATACAAATAATTTATTTCTTTTTTTTTTAACAAAAGTTCCCTGGTTCTTTTTTCATCAAATTCATGGATTTTAAATTCATACCTAATAGGCTTTATGTGTGAATTAATTAAAAAACATGCATTATTAGAAATATTGATATAGCTACAAGTGATGTTAAATCCATTTTTTTTTATACTTTTGATTTCCCATGTTTTTAATATTATACCACTTTCATATGTTTCATCAATGGTGTAATTGAACAATATTTTTTTTTTGATATCTGTAATAATATTTGTCATTAAAAAAAAAAGTCCAGTGATGTAATTTTTAATGTATCATCAAATGATATGATCAGAAGTCTAATCACTCTACGTGATGTCATTATAGGAGCATTATCTATATAATAGTAACACCATATATTTAAATCCTGTATATTTAATTCGAGGTGTGGGGTGCCTATTTTTATAATAATTTCTGGTTGTGTTGTACATTGACTAATTGCTTGAAAATCAGCATATGTTATTAATTTGCCATAACCAATATGATTTTTTGTAAAACATGTGACTGGAAGAATAAATAATAATATAATTATAATAATAATACAGTTTTTTTTCGTCATTTTTCTAATTTCTTTTCTATATATTCTACGTGGCGTCTTATAATTGGATCGTATTTAAACAGGCCGGATAATTTTCCGTCTTTTTTTGGCCCTCCTGGCATTTTTGAGTTTCTGACTTTTGTGTAAAAGTGTTTTGATGCTGTTGAAACTAGTTTTACTTTAATTGTTTTTATTTTTTTTGCCATGGTTTTTCTCAATTAATAAATTTATTAGCGCCAATTTTGTTAATTAATTTTAATCCTTTGCAAGATATTTTTAAGTGAACAAATTTATTTTTTTCTGGTATCCAAATTTTAAATTTTTGAATATTAGGAAAAAATTTTCTTTTTGTTTTTCTATTAGAGTGAGATACGTTATTACCGCATATTGTATGTTTGCCTGTTATATAACAAAATTTTGTCATGTTTTACTCCTTTTTGTTTTCTATTGGTGTTTTAGCTCCACCTGCACGTACTATTAATAAATTTAGATTTTCTTTTTTTGATAGAATAGGTATATTAATATTGTTTGGAAATTTAATGTCTTTTAAAAAAAGAGATTTATTTGATGTGAGATATTTTAGGTCAATATTTATATGATTTGGCATATTTTCAACTGTAGTTTTAACTATTAGTGATTCCATATGTTTTATGATATATCCTCCAGCTAATATTCCTGGAGATTTTTTTTCGTCTATAAAAAAAAAGGGTACACGTGTTTTAATTATACTACTTAATTCTACTTTTTGTAGATCAATATGTGTTATATATAATTTTATAGGATGTTTTTTTATATCTTTTATTATTACTAAAAAAGTTTCGTTACTTATAGTGCAAGAAAATAAGTTTTTTTCTTTAGTTAATACTTTTAACATGTGTTCACCATGAGCATTGTGTATATAGATAGCTTGATTATAATCTTTATTATATATCACCCCGGGTATTTTTTGATCTTTTCTTAAATGAGTTAAATAATGTTTACTTGTTTTTGGTCGTTTGTAAGCTTCAAATGAATATATAGGTGTTGTCATTGTATACCTTTTAAAATAATTGCTAGGGTGCCAGGATTCGAACCTGGGAATGCAGGGATCAAAACCCTGTGCCTTAACCAACTTGGCTACACCCCATTTTTAAAAATATTATGTAATTTTCAATAACTAATGTCAAGCTTTTAAAGGCTTGTTTTTTTTTTTAATATAGTATAATAAATAATAAAACGAAGTATAAGTTATGAGACAAATAGCTTTAGATACAGAAACAACAGGGTTGTTATGCTATGATGGTCATAGGATAATAGAGTTAGGTTGTGTGGAATTAATAGACAGAAAAATAACTGGAAAAATTTTTCATTCTTATTTGAATCCTAATAGAAAAATAGATCCTATAGCTAAAGACATTACTGGATTGAATGAAAATTTTTTACAAAGTAAGCCTGAATTTTCACATATTGTAAATGATTTTTTTGATTTTATAGATAAGTCAGATGAATTGATTATTCATAATGCTATTTTTGATATAAATTTTATAAATAATGAATTGCATTTAGTTAATTTTAAAATAAATGATATTCGTAAGCATTTTAAGATATTTGATACTTTAACTTTTTCTAGAAAAAAACATCCTGGGAAAAAAAATAATTTAGATGCATTGTGCAGAAGATATAATATTGATAATCGTGAAAGAAGCGTACACGGTGCTCTTATTGATGCTGAATTATTAGCTAAAGTTTATTTAGCCATGACATCAAATCAAAATGAACTTGGATATATCAGAGATTTTAATGTAACTAATATTTTTTGTGATTTACATGTAGAAACATTGAAAGCAAATGTTCAGGATGTTAAAAAACACGTAGCATTTCTTAGAGATATAAAACAACATGTTTTATGATTAAAATAAGTAATGTGAGAAATTTTTCAGTAATAGCACATATTAATCATGGAAAATCTACATTAGCAGATAGGTTTTTAGAAATATGTAGAAATTTGAAGTTGAAAAAAACTGAGGAACAATGTTTAGATACCATGGATATTGAACGAGAACGTGGTATAACTATTAAAGCGCAGTGTTTGACATTAGAATATACGTTTAATAGCGATAAGTATTTATTAAATTTAATAGATACTCCAGGACACACTGATTTTTCTTACGAAGTTAATAGGTCTTTGAGTGCATGCGAAGGTGTTATTTTATTAATAGATGTTACTAAAGGTATTCAAGCGCAAACAATTTCTAATTATAATAAAGCATTAGAAAAAAATTTAAGTATAATTGTTGTTTTAAATAAAGTTGATTTAAATATAAAGAAAGATAATATTATAGCTGATATTGAGTGTATTTTAGGTGTTCATCAAATTATTCAGGTAAGTGCAAAAACCGGTTATGGTGTTAAAGAATTAATTGAGTGTGTTATTCAGAAAATTCCATCACCTAAAGAAATTGATTCTGCAGATTTTACATCATTGATTATTGATGCATGGTTTGATCAGTATATTGGAATTACATGTTTAGTTAAAGTTAAAAGTGGAGAAATTAGACGAAATGATAAAGTTGTTTTGTCTTTTAATAAAAAAGTTTATAAAATTAGTGAGATTGGAATATTTATTCCTGAAAAAAAAATTAAAGATAAGTTATGTTTTGGTGAAATAGGATTTGTTAGTTTTGCAGCTAAAGATTTAGAAGATATAAAAGTAGGTACGTATATTCATTCTGAAAAGAGTGTTTGTTTTGATATTTTTCCTAAAAAAGATTTTTTACCAAAAGTTTATGCTAATATTTATCCAATTAATAGTGATGATTTTGCTTTATTAAAAAAAGCTGTCTTAAAGTTATCATTAAATGATTCGTCATTAATTTTTGTTGTACAAAAATCACAGCTCTTCGGTTTTGGATTTAGATGTGGGTTTTTAGGAGTACTTCATTTGGAAGTAACAAAGGAACGTTTAGAAAGAGAATATAACTTAGAGATAATTGTTACGCCGCCTAACATAACATTTAAAATTGTAACTATTAAATTACAAGAAATATATATATCCAGTCCATATGAGATAGATAATATTAATTGTATTAAAGAAATACAGGAGCAAATTACTTTAACTACAATTATAACGCCAATGGAATATCTTGGAAAAATTATGCAATTATGTATTCAGTCACGTGGTATTAAAGATGATATTACATATCTTGGAGACAAAATATATCTTAAATATAAAATTCCATTAAATGAAATGATATTTAATTTTTTTAGTCAGTTACAAACAATAAGTAATGGGTTTGCTTCTTTAGATTATGAAATTCTTGGGTATGTAAAAGCTGATTTAAATAAGTTAACAATATTAATAAATAATAAAAAGCTTGATGCATTGGAATTTATTGTTCATAACGATAAAATTCGCAAAATGAGCGTTGATCTGATAGAAAAAATTAAGACTATTATTCCTAGACAATTATTTGAAGTAAAAATACAAGCTGCTGTTGGTAAAAAAATAATAGCAAAAGGTCTTATTAAAGCATTAAAAAAAAATGTTTTAGCTAAATGTTATGGTGGTGATATTACACGAAAAAAAAAATTACTTGAAAAACAAAAGCTTGGTAAAAGAAAATTAAAAAAAATAGGTAATGTAGAAATCCCGCATGATGCTTTTATTAGAATAATGAATTTAAATAAATAATTATGGATAAAAAAATATTATATAAGGATTATTTTGAATTATTAATTATTATAATTTTGGTAATGTTAGTTAGGTTTATTGTTATAGAACCTTTTAGAATTCCTTCAGCGTCTATGAAACCAACATTAATTACCGGTGATTTTATTTTTGCTCATAAATTTATATATGCCTTGCACGTTCCATTTGTTAAAAAATGTTTTAATGTTACAAATCCTCAAAGAGGTGATATTATAATCTTTTATAATGATAATATACGTTACGTAAAACGGTTAATTGGTGTTGTTTCAGATCTTGTTGTTTATAAAAAAAAAACATTATATCTTAATAATATACGTGTGAAAAAGAAAAAAATAGTATGTCAATATAGCTATTCTAGTAAAAAAAAGTGTTTGGCATTTGAATATTTAACACCAAAAAATGAATATATTATTAAAATTAAAAATAAACATTATTCATATGAAAATGATTATGTGAATAAAAAACTAGATGTTAATTATTTTTTTGTGCTTGGGGATAATAGAGATAATAGTCACGATAGTAGAGTTTTTGGTTTTGTAGATAGATTAAAAGTTCGTGGTAAAGTTATAATTATTTGGATAAGTTTTGATTTTTACAAAATAGATTTACGTTGGAATAGATTTTTAAATGTTGTAATATGAATAAGATTATCTCGATTATAGGTAGATCAAATGTCGGTAAATCTAGTTTATTTAATAATTTAATTAAAAAAGAGATTTCTATAGTAACTAATAAAAGGTATACCACAAACAGGTGTGTTGAAATTGAGAGTAAAAATAATTTTGTTTTAATAGATACACCTGGTCCTATAATTAAAAAATTACCTGTAGATTTTTATAATACAAATAAGTTAATATATAGCGCTATCAATAAATCTGACATACTGATTGTTATGGTGACGCAAGATTTAATATCAGATGATTTTTTTATATTGGATTTAATTAAAAATCTTAATAAACCAAAGGTGTTGTTAATTTCTAAAGTTGATAAGATTAAAACTAAACATATCTTGTTGTCATTAATATATAAATTATCACAATATAGTATATTTGATGCTATTTTCCCTTTATCAAATTTAACTTTATTTAATATAGAAAGGTTAAAGGTTTTTTTGAACATTTCTGAAAACGTGTTTTTTTCATGTAATGTTATAACTACTGATTTGGTATTAGATGCAGTAAGACAAGTACTATTAACTTTATTATCTAATGAGTTACCTTATAATATAACGGTTAGTCTCAGAAATAATGATAATATTATTAATTCTAAGAATTTGTATTTAATATTTTTTTTGAAAAAAGAATGTCAAAAAAAAATTATTGTTGGTAAAAATGGAAATATGATTAAATCAATAGTTAAAGATATTCATACTAAATTAAAGCTTTTATCTTTAAATATAGAAAAAATAGATATTAAGTTTAAATATTGCTAGTTATGATAGTAAATATTGGTATTGATGTAGTTGAAAAGAAAAGGATAAAAAAGATTTTTTGGAAGTATAGAAGACGTTTTGTGACAAAAATATTGAGTTTAGAAGAACTTGTAATTTTTAATGTAAAGAACGATAAAATAGAATTTTTGTCCAAAATATTCGCTATTAAAGAAGCTATAGTAAAAGCTTTAGGAACTGGGGTTAGAAATAGATTGTCTTTTAAAAATATTAATATAGTTAATAATTATATAGGAAAACCTTTTATTACAGATAATGAAAAAAATAAATTTTTTTTAACTGTTTCTCATGAAAAAAATGTTGTGATAGTGATGGTTATAATAATTACTAATTTACATTAATTAAACGTTGACCATTCATATACTTTATTAAAACATCTGGAATTAGTATATTCCCATTAACATCTGAATAATTTTCAATTATTGCTAACAAGATTCTTCCTATTGCTAAGCCTGATCCATTTAAAATATGTGGATATTCTGCAGTGACGCGGCTTTTTATTTTAGTTTTCATCCTTAGTGATTGGAATGTTTCTGTGTTGCTGCATGATGATACTTCTATATACATTTTTCTTTTTGGAAACCAAATTTCTAAATCATAAGTTTTCGCAGAGCTAAAGCCTGTATCACCGCTACACAAAGATACTAATCTATAAGACATATTTAAATTTTGTATAACAGTTTCTGCGTTATTTACCAGTTCTTCTAATGCATCGTAAGCTTTTTCAGGGACAACTATTTTTACTAATTCAACTTTATCGAATTGATGTTGGCGTATTAAACCTTTCACTTTGCATCCATAGTTACCTTTTTCTTTTCTAAAACACGATGTTTTAGATACAAGTTTAATTGGCAATTTCTGCTCTGATATAGTCGTGTTACTAAAAAAATTTGATAAGACTACTTCGGCTGTTGGAATTAGCCATAAATTTGTATTAATTATATTAAATTGATCATAAAAAAATTTTGGAAAATGACCACTATTAAACATTGTGTTCTCGTTTACTAGCAAAGGCGAATATATTTCTTTATAGCCGTGTTTATAAATGTGTAAATCTAACATATAATTTCCTATAGCTCTATGTAAAGATGCTAAAGCATCTTTAAATATCACAAAACCAGCACCAGATATTTTTGCTGATAAATCAAAATCTATATAATTTTTATTTAATTCTATATCTTTTGAAATATAGTGTTTTTTTACTTGTATGTCAACTTTTTCAAATAAGCGTAATTCAATATTCTCTAAATTTGATTTTCCAATTGGCACTGACGTGTCTAATATATTTGGAATAGATAGTAAAATATTTTTTAAATTGCCTTCTAAATATATTAATTTATATTTTTTTTCAGTTATTATTTTTTTTAACTTATTTGATTCAATAGTAAAATAGTTATATGCAAATATGATGTTTTTTAAATTCTTAATTAATAAAGATATCAAATTATGTTTGTATTGTAATTTATATATTATGTTTTTTTGTTTCTTTATTTTTGAATTTAATTCAAAAAAAAAGACATGATCAAAAGTTATTTGTCTTTTTATCAAACTATCTATATATTTTTTATATAATAACGGCGTTTTTATATCAATCATAATTATTAAAATGGAGTTTTATTATCAAATGGTACAAAATCATTTCCTTCTATGTCATCTTTTTTGACATCTGTCTTTTTGTCTAATTGTGTCTTTTTATTATTAATAATTTGAATACTAGAAGCAATTATTTCTGTTGTGTTTTTTATTCCTGAATCAGAGTTCCATGTATTATTTTTTAGCGAACCTTCTATAAATACTAATGTCCCTTTTGTTATAAAGTTTGCTGTAAATTCCGCCAGTTTATTGTAAATTGTTATTTTGTGCCATTCTGTTTTAGTTATAATATTATTGTTTTTATCTTTCCATGTTTCATTTGTAGCGACATTAATTTTTACTACTGGAGTACCATTAGTTATGTATTTTAAAACAGGATCTGTGCCAATATGACCTAAAATGAAAACTTTATTAATACTATTTTTTAGCATACTTTATCCACTTTAATTTTTCCCGTGACAATATTTATATTTTTTTCCGGAATTACAATTACACAGGTCATTTCGTCCAAGTTTAGTTGGCGTTAGTTTAATTTCTTGTTTATTGTGATTTATCAAACCTGTGTCATTATAAATTAATTTTTCATTTAATTCTACTTCTATATTATTATTTGTTTTAATATTTTCGTTTGATAGTTTGAAAAAACATATCATAAATTCAACTTGTGATGTATTTAACATATCATTGAATAAATAAAAAGATTCATTTTTATATTCTAATTTTGGATCTTTTTGAGCGTAACCTCTTAAATGGATTCCAGCTTTTAGAATATCTAGATTTATTAAATGTTCTTTCCATTTTATATCTAATATATTTAATAATAATATTTTGCATAATGATAAAAGTAATAAGTTATTATATATTTTAGTTTTTTTTAATAAATATTCATTGTAAAGTGTATTTATTATCGTTGTTTTTATTTGATTTATTATAACTGATGTTGAATTGTCAAGTGTTATGTTTAAATTAAATTTTTTATTAAATTCAAAAATAAATGTTTTATTTTTTATAGGTGTCTCTAATAAAAAATTTTCATGAAAATTGTTTACAATATCTATAAGTAAATCCTTAAATAATGAATCAAAATTTTCTGCAAATATTATTGCATTTCTATAATCATAAAAAACTATACGCTGTTCATTTATTATATCATCATATTCTAATAATTGTTTTCGTATATCAAAATTGTGGTTTTCTATTTTACGTTGAGCACTACGTATCATATTATCAATTAGTTTATGACTAATTGTTTCATTATTAGAAGTTTTTAATTTGTCTAATAGAGTTAATGTTTTATCACCTATAAAAATACGTATCAAGTCATCTTCTAATGATAAATAAAATTGACTTTCTCCAGGATCTCCTTGGCGACCAGATCTACCTCTTAATTGATTGTCTATTCTTCTAGCTTCGTGTCTTTCAACACCTATTACTCTTAATCCACCTAATGCTACAATTTTTTTATAATTTTCTTGTTGTTTTTGAGATACGATAGAACCACCTAACACTATATCTGTGCCTCTTCCAGCCATGTTTGTAGCTATAGTAACACTATATAAATTCCCAGCATTGGCAATAATTGTTGATTCTTTTTCATGATGTTTAGCGTTTAAAATGCTATGTTGGATGTTCTGTTGTTGGAGTATTTTTGATAAAAATTCTGATACACTAATTGAAGTTGTTCCTACTAAAATTGGTTTTCCAAGTATATTATTTTTTTTTATATCATTTACTATTGCTAAAAACTTTTTTTCTTTAGTCAAAAAAATAATATCTGGAAAATCTATTCTGATGGTAGGTTTATTTGTAGGCACAACAATAACCTCTAATCCATATATATTTTCAAATTCTATAGCTTCAGTCATAGCAGTCCCTGTCATACCAGATTTTTTTTTGTATAATCTGAAATAGTTTTGAAATGTTATTGTTGCTAGAGTTTGATTTTCATTTTTAATAGGGATATTTTCTTTTGCTTCTATTGCTTGATGGATGCCATCCCCCCATCTTCTTCCTTCCATTATTCGTCCAGTATTTTCATCGATTATTACTGCGGAGTTTTTATCTATTATATAATCTATATCTTTTTTAAAAAAATAATGAGCTTTTAATGATGCATAAATTATATGAAGAAGTTCTATATTTTTAACATCATGAAGACTTATTTGATAGTCAAGTATTTTATGATTTTTTAATAGTAATTCTATTTTATTAAAACCATTGTCAGTTAAATATATCTGTTTTGATTTTTCATCAATTATAAAATCACCAGTGACATGTTTTTCATTATTACACTTTAAATTCTTTATTAAATTGTTAATTAAAACATATAAACTTTTATTAGTGTTATCTGGAAGTGATATTATTAATGGTGTTCTTGCTTCATCAATTAATATAGAATCAGCTTCATCTAATATTACATATATTAATTCATTTTGAACTTTTTCTGACAGCGTTGTTACTATATTATCTCTTAAATAATCAAATCCAAATTCACTACTTGTACCATAAATTATTTGTGCTTTGTATGCTTGTTTTTTTTGTTCTAATGTCATGCTTGGAATTATAATGCCAATTGATATATTTAGAAAATTATAAATTGGCATCATCCATGTAGCATCGCGTTTTGCTAAGTAATCGTTTACTGTTATTATATGTACATTTTTATTTATTAATGCGTAAAAGCATGCTGGTAATGTAGCAATTAATGTTTTTCCTTCACCTGTTGCTATTTCAGCTATTTTGTTATCATGTAGTGCTAGTCCTCCAATAATTTGTACATCAAAATGTCTCATGCTTAATGTTCTTTTTGCTACTTCTCTTGTTAAAGCATAAACTTTTATTATAAGAGCTTGTTCATTAATATGCGATGTTGAGTAGTCAGTTTTTAATTTTAGATAGGTATCTTTTAAGTTTTCATCACTTAATGTTGCGTAATATTGTTCTAACAAATTAATTTTTGCTAAAATATCTTTATATTTTTTTATTAAGCGATCATTTCTTGACCCTATTATTTTTTTTATAAAATTGAAAAACATAAGTATAACAATAAAAAGATAATGTGTATATTATTTTATCATAAATTTTAATTTTTGCTATGATGGTTCTGTTAAAAAATCATTCTTATTAGTAGTTTTAAAATTATTTTGTAAAAAAACACTTTTTAAAAAAGAATAGCCATCTAATATGGAAGTATGAAAAAAATTGATATCATATATTAAAGTTGTTTTTTTGTTAATAATATATAAAAAATAATAAATAAATATATTTTTATTGAAATAAATTAATGGATTCCAAAATTGATGTAATATTAAAAAACAATGGGTTTTTATTGTTCCTGGACCTAGAATTGGTAGTATTAAATATTTTGAATAAAATTTATTTTGAAGTATATCAGTTTTTACTGATAAATTAAATGTTATTAAATTTAATATTTTTGTATTATCTACCAGACCAAAACAATCAAGAGATGTATTTATGAGTTCTTTGATTATTTTTTTTTTATTATAAGCTTCGTTGGTAAATATTATATTAAAAAAAATATCTTCGATATTTTCTATATTTGTAAAAAAATTGTTTAAATTAGATTTAAAACTACTAGGTAGTAGTTTTGTATATAGATTAATGGTTGGATTATAAAAAAAATAATCTATTCCTCTGTTAAGATTGTAAATACGTCTATTAATATACTCAAGGTCAGTTGTAAGTGTATAAATTTTTGTATTTAATTCTACAAATAAATAAATTAGTAATAATAAATAAAGTTTTTTCATTTTTTTTTAGTTAATAAAAATTTTTATGGATAATAAAAATTATTAAAAGTACAATTCAGTTAAATTAATTTATATTGATATATGATCGTGTTAATATTTTATAATTGTTTGTTGTTTTTTATGATATAGCTGATATTTTTATCTATTTTTATTATATTAATATATTTTTTTGTATTTTAAAAAGAATGAATATATAATTCTAATAAGAGATATTAATAAAAAATATTGATATATGCAAAATTTGTTTATAGTGTTATTTACTATAAATCTATTAATTGTAATAAAATACAAATGTTGAAGTTAGAATATTAACAAGATAAGAAAAATGGTAAAAATGTTTTTGTAATTAATTTTAATATTGATGCTAGATAAAGTTATATTGTTATACAAATTATATCAGTAATTATTAATTTAATGAAGTTTTGGAGGATTAATTAGTAATGGTGATTTAGTTTCTGATTAATTTTAACGTTTAAGACGTTCTGGTAGCATATTAATTGCATCGATTGTTGGCAGTAAGATTATAACAGTCAACTTTACTTTAAATGGTTTCGTAAGAAATTAAAAACTGTGGCAAATCTTAATAAATTATTAAAAAAAATAATATAGAAATAGAGTGTAGTATCGTTGCCATTTATAAAACAACATTAAGTTTATTATATAAAATACCATAAAAGTAGATATAAATTTATTGATTCTTTAAATAAAACTTATTATCTTTTTACAAAGTTCATTGATAAGTATTGTTTTATGCTTGATTTTAATAAAATTTATACAAATGAGCATTTGCATACTCAAGATACTCTTGAATTAAAATTAATATGGGAGATACAAATTAGCAAAGAATTTATTTTGAAACATTTATTGAATCATAAGATATATTAATTTGTTTATCATTCTGAAATGTTAAAAGGTAAAGTTTTTAATTTTATTAAATATTTTAAATAATTTATGGCAAAATTACATTTTTATTATTCTACAATGAATGCTGGTAAATCCACACTATTACTTCAGATTAATTATAATAATAGTGAAAAGAAAATACATACAATTCTTTTTTTACCAGACGTAGCAAGTAGCGACGGTATTATTACATCAAGACTAGGTTTATTTGCAAGAGCTATGTTATTATATGATAATCTAAATTTATTTAAGTATATAAAAAGTTTATCCGTTTTACCTAAATTGATATTAGTAGATGAAGCTCAATTTTTAAAAAAAAAACAAGTTTTTGAGTTAATTGCTATAGTTGATATTTTGAATATCAATATTTTTACATATGGGTTGAGAACAGATTTTAGAGGAAAATTGTTTGATGGAAGTAAATATTTGTTAGCGTTATCTGATAAAATAATAGAGATTAAATCTATTTGTTTTTGTGGAAATAAAGCTACAATGACTGCACGCGTTGAAAACGCTAAACGACAAATAAGCGGTAATCAAATAGATTTGAGTAAAAAAAAATATATGTCATTTTGCAGGTATCATTATTATAATATTTAATCATGATTTTTCAGTTTATATATTATATGTTTATAATTTTTTATACAGATAGATGTATATGGTAGTACTAATATAGAATTATTTATTTTATCTAATTTTAACATTACTTCTATACTAGAAACTATTTGTGGAATTATAGGTTTAATATAAAATAAAAGAATAAAAAATAAATTTAAAGCTGTAGTGCACACTTCGTGGCCTCTTTTATATGTTAATACATCAACGTGCAAATACCATGGTTTTTCTTTTTCAATGTATAAATTAATTTTATCTGTATAATTAATTATTATTTTTATAATTTTATTGAATTTTCTTTTATTATATAATGAATTAATTGTCTTGTTTATACTTGTATATTCATAAAATAAATCATATGAAAATATTTTTTCTGCTAATATGCCATTATAATTTTTTATTAGAATAGTTGATATTCTACTGAGTATATTTATAAATTTACCTATAAGGTCTGAATTTATTTTGTTTATAAAATCTTTGATGTTAAAATCTATATCTGTTATTTTATTATTTAATTTACTTGCTAAGTAAAATCTTATATAGTCTGTATTAAATTTTCCATTTAAGTCTTTAGCTGTTATAAATGTATTTTTTGATTTTGACATTTTTTTACCATTTATTGTTAAAAATCCATGTACAATGATATCTTTTGGTAATTTAATGTTCATAGCTTTCAAAATAGCTATCCAAAACAATGCATGAAAAGAAATTATGTCTTTTCCGATAAAGTGATATAATATAAATTTTTTTGTTTTGAATAAATAATGATTAATATTTATATTTGATTTTAAAAAAAAATTTTGAATACTTGCAAAATAACCTAAAGGAGCATCAATCCATACGTAAAAAAATTTGTCCTGTTCACCAGGTATTTTTATTCCGAAATAAGGACTATTTCTTGATATATTCCATGGGTTTAATCCAATTTTGAACCATTCTGTCAATTTATTTAACATTTGTTTTTGTAATAAAGTTTTTTTGCACCAATTTATTAAAAATGATTGAAACTTTTCTAATGAAAAAAAATAATGGTTTGTTTGTAGTATTATTGGAGTTGTATTTGTTATTTTTGATTTAGGATTTATTAACTCTAGTGCATCATAATTAAAATTACATTTTTCGCATATGTCTCCATATTGATCAACGCTCTTACATTTTGGGCAAGTACCTATTATATATCTGTCTGGTAAGAAACTTTTTAATTTGTTATCGTAAAATTGAGATGTTTTTTTTATATATATTAAATTTTTTTCATACAGTTTATAAAAAAAATTTCTTGTAAGAATTTCATTTTCATATGAATGTGTTGTATAAAAATTACTGTAATTTATATTAAAGTTCAGTAAGTCTTTTTTATATGATAGAAAGAAATTTGTTACAAGTTTCTGTGGAATGGTTTTTTCTGACAATGCTTTTAGCATAATTGGAGTTCCGTGTGCGTCTATACCAGAAAAATAAAAAGCGTTTAGATTATTCTTGTTTTTAAATCTAATCCATATATCTGTTTGAATAAATTCTAACATATGCCCTATATGTAAATTACCGTTTGGATAAGGTAACGCTGATGAAATAAAAATATATTTATGCATGTTGTATTTTAGATTAAAAAAAAATAATTACACGAATATTATTATAGTTTGGATAATTGATTAAATCAAATAAAAAGACTAAAATTTAAAAAAATTAAATAATAAATTGGTATGCAGAATATAATAGAAAAAATAAAGAAACAAATTGAAGCTAATCAGTTAATCATATATATTAAAGGAACGCCATCTAACCCTATGTGTGGTTTTTCAGCAAAAGTTGTTAACATATTAAATTTATTAGAGTTAGAATATTCGTATGTTAATGTGCTAGAAAATAATGAAATAAGACGAGCTTTGCCTGTATATTCTCATTGGCCTACATTTCCGCAGGTTTATTATAAGACAAAGCTCATTGGTGGAGCTGATATCATTTCGGATCTTTATGATAAAAATGAATTGAAAAAAATTTTAACGTCGTAATATAATGGGCTTGACAAACATTAAATATACGTATACTCTTTATAATAAAGGGTGCTTAGCTCAGTTGGGAGAGCATCGCTCTTACACGGCGAGGGTCGTGGGTTCAAATCCCTCAGCACCCAAAATAATTAAGGAATCAAGGAGCGGTAGTTCAGTTGGTTAGAATATCGGCCTGTCACGCCGGAGGTCACGGGTTCAAATCCCGTCCGCTTCGCTTATATTAAAATGTTTAATAAAATATTTGTTTGGACTGTTGTTGTTGTTATATCTATAACATTAATTTTTACAAGTTTTGACTTTAGTAAAAAAAAATTAGAAAAAAATTTTAATGTTATTGATAATTATAGTATAATAGATACCGAATTAGTGAACATTATTTCTTATTTAAAAGATAAATATAAGCTTGTAGAACTTAATGAGGTTACTACTTTTACAGATAAATTAAAAATATTTATATTAAATGATATTAGAGTAAATATTAAATTTGTAAAGCTTGGATTGATTGTTGCAAATAAAGATATTAAAAATGAGATATTATATAATTATCTTTTTAGAAAAGATAATAAGTTTTCAATTGATTTGTATAAAGAATTTTTATTAAAGAATGAATTTACAGATGGTTTATTTCAACAATATTTAATAAAAAAATTAAAAATTAGTAGATTTAAAAAAAATATACAGGTATTTTGTATCACGTATTTAGTTAATGCTATTAGCGTGTTAAAATATCATAAATATAAAATAGATTATTTGTATAGCCTTAATTCTATTAAGAAAAATTTTTTGTATAAAGATTTCTTTTTAAGACATGAATTAGACATTGTTAAATTAAACTTTTTAAATATCTCTATTAAAGAAATTATTAAGCATTGTGCTGTAGATAATTTTATTGTTATAGATATATATAATAAAAACAAGTATATATATAATTTCTTTACAGATATTAAAATTAGTCATATTAAAATTAGCAGACGCATTAAAAATTATTTTGCACTAATATCTTTGTTGAAAGATACAAATAATTTAATGAAGTTGCAACATAATAAATATTTTGCAAAAGTTAATTTGTTAATTGATCCGCTAGAATTTAACGTTAGATTTAAGATAATTTTAAAGCGTTATGATACTACTTTTGTTTTTTTTGAATCAGTAAGTGATTTTCATATTCTAATATATAAGAATTCTTTTTTAGCTAATAAGTTTTCTGTCATTTTAGATGATATTAAAAATAAATGTAAAAAAGAAAAAGTTAAAAACAAGATTTTCAAAAGCAAATTGTTTAATTTCGATTTTAATGCTACGTTAATTAATCTAAATTTACCAATTAGTTATGTTTATGTTGATCCTTATGTAAGATTAAAAGAGTTTGAAATTTTTAATAAACATCTCAAAAAAAAAATAGTAATAATTAATAAATATAATTATTTAATTTTAAATACAGACTATATTGGTAGAAATAGTTGTGACAATTATCTTGATGTTAATATAAAAGCATATTTTAATGAAATTAAATCTGATAAGAAATTTTTAACACTCTTTTTTATTAATGATGTTAACTTATATGATATGTTTGATTATAAATTTATTAGAAATAAATTGATTAAAGATCGATTTAAATTAATTAATCTGCATAAATATAATAATAAATATTATTATTTTTATATTGATAACTATGTTGAAGATGTGTTATGTGATTACCAAACAATTGTAACTATGCAAGCTAGCTGAATTTTATAAGAGTAGTAGTTTTTTTAATTTTATTTATTATCTGGAAATATTTTTTATTATAAATATTTTTTATTAGTAGGTTATATATTAAATTATCAGATTCATTTAGAAGTAAAATGAATTTTACTTTTAACTTATTATTTAATCTATTGTAATGTTTTTCTAAGAATATTAATAATATTAAATCTAACTCTAGCATACCTCTTCTACAGTTAAGATATATTTCTGAAATATTTTTTTGCTTAATTTTCATATTACTTATTTTTCATTAGTGGAAACAATATAACGTCCTTTATAGACATAGAATTAGTAAATAACATTGTTAATCTGTCAATTCCTATTCCTTCTCCGCCTGTTGGAGGTAACGCGTATTCTAATGATGTTATATAATCGTCATCTAATTGTAGTGATTTGTCATGTTTATTGTTTAATTGTTCTAAAAATCGCAATTTTTGTTCATATGGGTTATTTAATTCAGAAAAACCATTTGCTATTTCTTTGCCACATATGTATAGTTCAAATCGTTCAACTATATTTGAATCGTAATCTGTCGTTTTTGATAATGGTGATATTCCCAATGGATGATGCAGAATGAATGTTGGAGTAATAAGATTTTTTTCTACGAATATATCAAAAATTTTACATTGCAAGTCATTGATATTCCAATTAGTATTTATTTCTATATTATTTTTTATTAAAACTGTTAATAACAGTTCTTTGTTATTTAAATTTTCAAAAGAGATATTGTCACAGTATTTTATAATAGCGTCAAAAAAATTTATTTTTGTAAAATTTTGTGTAAAATTTAATCTGGTATTGTTATAAAATATTTCTTGATTGTTAAAAAGTGTGTTAACTAAATATTTAAATAATTGTTCTGTTAAATTCATCATGTCTGTGTAATTGGCGTAAGCTTCATAAAATTCTATCATTGTGAATTCAGGATGATGTTTTTTTGAAAGTCCTTCATTTCTAAAATTTTTGCCTATTTCAAATACTTTTTCAAAACCTCCAACTATTAATTTTTTTAGATATAATTCCGGTGATATTCTAAAATACAAATCTTCATTTAAACAATTAATGTATGTTTTAAATGGTTCAGCATCAGCTCCACCTATTATATTTTGCATTATTGGTGTTTCTACTTCTATAAATTTTTTTTTCATAAAGAATTTTCTTATTTGATGAATTAATTCTGATCTGAATAAAAATGTTTTTTTACTTTTAGCGTTAACAAGTAGATCGATATATCTATGTCTGTAACACAATTCTTTGTCTAATAAGCCGTATTGTTTATCCGGAAAAGATTTTAAATTTTTTGCTAGTATGTAAAATGAAACTGCTTTTAATGATAATTCGTTGCTTTTGGTAGTAAATAATAATCCTTTGACACCAATAATATCACCTAATGTAATATTATTTATTATAGTTTTGTAATCTTTTATATTTGAGTGAGAAATATAAATTTGTATCTTTGAAGACATATCTCTGAGTTCCAAAAAACATGCTTGGCCCATGAGACGTTTTCTGTAAATTCTGCCGCATAAAGAAAATTCTTTTTTAGAAAAATAATAACTGTCTGTTTTATTAAATATATTTATTACATCTTGTATTATGTGTGAACGTTTAAATTTGTTAAAGTAATTACAATTAATATTCATAATGTATAGTTGTAAAAAAATATGTTATAATTTTAGTAATTCTAAGATAAATATATCTAGGTTACCATTTAAAATAAATTGGATATCAGTGATTTCTTGGTGTGTTCTTAAATCTTTTATATATGATTTATCAAATACATATGATCTTATTTGATTTCCCCATGTTATAGCTAGCTTGTTTTTTTTATCCTTGGCATGTATAGTTGTAAGATTTTGTAATGCTTCTATTTTCATTTTTAATTGAGTTAATGCTTGTATTTTATTTTTGTGTTGTGATCTGTCTGATTGGCACTGTACAACAATTTTTGTTGGTATGTGAGTAATGCGTATAGCGGAATCAGTTTTATTTACATGTTGACCACCAGCTCCACTTGATCTAAAAGTATCAATTTTTATATTTGTTTCATTTAAAACAGTAGAACATTTTTCTAAATTTTCTGGATATACAAATACTGAAGCAAAAGATGTATGACGTTTATTATTAGTGTCAAATGGTGATTTTCTTACTAATCTATGTATTCCTAATTCGTGTTTTAACCAACCATAAGCATTTTTTCCGTTTATTTGAATTGATATAAATTTTATACCGCCTGAATCACCATTAACTAAGTCTTTGATGATGTATATGAAATTTTTTTTTTCAAACCAAGTGGTATACATTTTAAATAAAATTTCTACCCAATCTTGTGCATCTAGACCACCAGTACCTGATTGTATTTCTAGAAAAGCATTGCAATTGTCTGCTTGTGATGTAAACAATGTATCTTCTTCTAGTTTATTCACATCTAATATTAATTTTTGAAATGTTTCTTGTAATTCTAATAACATTATTGAGTCATTATCATTTGTTGATAGTTGAAATAATTCTTCAAAATCTTTAATGTTTTGATTTAATGAATTAATTTTATCAAGACATTTAATTAATGAAGCTTCTTCTGTAAACAGGTGGTCAATTTTAAAGTATTTATCGAAGTTATTAACTTGTTTAAGAATGATAGTTAACTGATTTAATCTTTTATAGTAAATGTGTGGTCTGAGATACATCATTAGTTTTTCAAATTTTTTTTTTAAAATTAATAAGTTGTCTAGTATGTTTATATACTTTATCATAGTTAAAAAATGATACGATTTTTTAGTAATATGCTACTGTCTGTTAATGTAGTAGATGTTATATCATTATAGTCTAATAACTTTCCACCATAATTTATGTGAAACTTTTTTGCTGCGTTAATGTCGCTAAAAGGGACATATGTTAAACCCATAGCTCCATTCATATTACTATCTATAACATAATATGCATCTTGCGCTAACATCCATTTATCTTTGTATGAATCCCATTCTACATCACTAAAATCTTGTACAAAAAAATATTTTATATTTTTTATTCTTGTTTTATTTGTACTTTCATAAAAAGCTTCCCTAACTTCACAATAATAAGATCGTGAATTATCTTTCCATATAATTTGTGCTTTAGGACCTTTATAATCAAGTATAATCATTGAATCATTTGCACAAATGTGTGTATTATTTAAGTTTAATGGAGTCGTATTTTTTTCTATTTTATTATCATAAAAAATTATTATAACTATAATAAAAATAGATAAAATCAAAAAAAAAAAGTTTTTATGATACATGTGTATTATTATCTCCAAACAAATTTATAAATTTGTTATATATTTTTTTATATGTCTGATCAATTAAGTTTGAATATTTGAAATCTCTTTCTGTTATAATTTTATTATTTATTGTTTGACCTATTAAATTTTTTATTTCTCTTGGATTATCTGTGTTAAATAGTTTTTTTATGTTTTTTTTTATCACGAGAAGTTCTTCTAGAGTTATTAATATATCTCTAGTTTTTTTGTTTTTAAGAATTTTTTTTCCAAAGTATTTATATGTTAAACTTGTGTGTATAAAATTTTTTGTTTTTGTCATATAACTATTATTTTTTTTTTAAACAAATAAAAAAAAATATATAAAGAATAATTATTAACCAGCTAAATGTTAATATTGTAATATGATATATACTTAAAAATATAATCTTCATACCGAACAAGTCTGTTATAGCGTCTGGCATAAAACATAAAATAGATAATAATTTAAATATTTCTGTTGGATTTAGTAATAATAATAAATTTAAAAACGTTAATGATAATTTCCCGTAAAATAATATAGTTAATAAGATAAATAATATATCATATATTATTATGAAAAACAGCCATATTAGTATGCTTAATAAAATTACAATTGTTCTATCTTTAGATGAATCTGATATATATAATGCAAAAGCATTAAATATAATGCTTAACCAAATGGAAATAATATAAAATTTTAGTAGCATAAAAATATTAATGCCAAGTGTGGTTAAATATATTCCTACAGGAATGAATCCTAACAAAAATGCTAACGCAAATATTAAACTGTTTCCGCATAATTTACCAAGAAATATTTCTAACAATGAGATACGATAAGATAAGATTAAGTCTAACATACCAGATTCACGTTCAGCTAATATTGAATCATAAGATAACATAAATGATAATAATGGTATTAGATACATTTGTAAATGTATTAAAGATAGCACTAATGATTTTATATCAGTTTGAGAGTAATCACCAGAAATAATTTCTCCAAAATATATAATTAATAAGTTTACCGCGCTTATTATAAAAGCTGACAAAATTATCCAGTAATTTTTTATATTGTGGTGAAATTCTTTTTTAATAATTTTATATATATTTTTCATGATTATGATAAAGTTGTTAATATTTCTTCTAAAATTTTATTATTTAATCTAATATCATTTATTTTTATATTTAGTGTTATTAAAGACGTTATTAATTTAATTAGTGTTTTAGTGTTAACTTTTAATAGTAATGTAAATGTTTCATTATCTATTATAATTGACGGAAAATCGTTTTTTAATAAATTAATTGTTGTTTTATCTAGTGAGTCATCTAATTTTAATATTAATTCTTTATATAAAATTTCATTAGTATAATCAATGGTATTAATATTAATATGTTTTATTATAGTTCCATTTGATAAAATTAGTACTTGGTCAACGTTGTTATAAATTTCTGTTAAATGATGACTTGATATTAATACTATTGCTCCCATTGTAGTTAAATTCTTTAATATGTGATAAAACATTGCTATACTTCCACAGTCAAAGCCATTTGACGGTTCATCAAATAATATTATTTTAGGATTACCTATTATTGCTTGTGCTAAGTTTAATCGTTGTTTCATTCCTTTTGATAATGCTTTTATTTGTTTATTGCGATGTTCTAATAAAAATACTGTTTTCAATGTGTCAGTTATATCATAATTATCATATCCCTTTAAACTAGCAAGCAATAAAAGAATTTCTTGGACAGTCATATTTTTATATAAAAAAAGAAACTCTGGCATAAATCCTAAAACAGCTTTGTATTGCATAATATTTTTTGACGTTATTTGTTCGTTGTTGTATTTAATATAACCAGATGTTGGTTTATAAATTCCAGTTAGAATTTTAAGTAAAGTTGTTTTACCGCTGCCATTAATTCCTAATAATGCTATTATTTTACCACTTTCGATTTTAATGTTTATATTAGTTAATATTGTATTATTTTTTTTATATGAAAAACTGATATGTTCCAATTCTAAATAATTTATTTTTACCATATCATTGCTCTCATTAATGGAAATTTGTCAACGATTGAATATTTTCTAAAAGCTGGAAATTGATTTTCAATTTTTTGTAGTAAAATTAACACTGGACTGTTTAACATAATCTTTAAAATTGGATAAGAAAATATTAACCAATCATTAATGTTTGTGACATAAAACAATTGATCACCTATATTATCCATATTTAAATCCCATCCTAGATAATGTGACCAAAAATTGCCAGTTTTGCTAGAATTCCATATTAATTTATTATTATCTAAGTATTGTGATTGTAATCTATTACTAATTACATTATTATCATACACCAAATTATCTGTACCGCCACTATATATTTTAATTCCTATATTGTTTTTTATAATGTCATTATTTATTATATCATTAAAATAGCTATTTCCAAGTAGAATACCATCATTATTATATAATGATTTATTTCTTAAAATTCTGCTATATAAAACATCTCTAAAAAACAATCCATGGTCGATATTTAAATATGAAAAATTATTTACAAGATCAACATATTTAGAATACATTACAGCAATACCAATTAGAGAATCACTAATCATATTTGATGCAACTATACATCTGTTGCTAAACATATAATGAATACCAAATCTAGTATTTAGTAAAAAGTTTTTGTTGATAGAAATTTCTATTGAATTAGAAATATAAATACCGTCTCTACCGTTTATTATAAAATTATTTGTAATAATGGTTCCATTGCTTTTATATATATTGATTGTATTTCCATTATCAGATAACATTGGTTCAGTAGTTCCTATGAATGTATTATTTAATATATAACTATAAGATGAAGAATTTATCCAAATACCAAACCCGCATTCTGAAAAAAAATTATTTAAAATATACACATTATTTGAATTAATAAAAACGCATGAATCTTTGTGAATCATGCTTTTTCCACTATTATAAAAATAAATACCGTCTATTTTAACATTATTGGCTGTTATTGTTACAATTGATCCATTAGCGTTTGATGTAAAAATCACTAATCCAGAAGCTATTAGTTTTATTGATTTATCTATTATATAATTTCCTATATATATTCCTGATTGTAATATTACTGTATTATTTTCTTTAATATTTTTTAAACAATTTGAAAATTCACAAGCGTTCGTTAAATGGATACTAGAACAGTTAAGATTCATGGAATAGAATAATCCAAAAAAAAGTAAGAATTTTAAATTACCACCAAATATTTTTTTCATATTTATTCCGTAGGTTTTTCTGTTTAATTGGTGGACATGTTGTGTCGTTATACATATTTGTTATGCAAGTAAAACATCCAAAACATTTTTTTGAGTCGATTAAACCTGTTGATGTTATTGCTTTTGAATTGCAATTTTTTTCGCATATGTGACAAACAGCGCATGTCCCTCTTCTTCTTAATTTTAATAAAACATTAAATGATAATAGCGATAGAAAAGCGCCTAATGGACAAATAAATCTGCAAAAAAACCTATATATAAAAATACTTATTACAATTAAGCAGACTGTGTAAATTGAAATGTAATAAGGTCTATGTATAATTCCTATAATCCATGTTGTTTTAAATGGTTCTAGTTCTGCAATTAATTCTGCTAATGCAATACTATAAGTAGACAGTACTATTAATATGAAAAATATTATATACCTTAGATATGTTACTTGTTTATAATAGTGCCATTTAAAATGCATATTCAATATTAAGTTTCTTAATTTAAATATAAGTTCTTGTAACGCTCCAAAAGGACATATCCATCCACAAAATAATGCTTTTCCCCAGATAAAAATTGTACAAAAAATCATTAACCATGATAAAAAAATATATGGATCAAATAAAAATACTTCTAAATTTTTTATGTTATCTATTAAAGCAAATATGTTTACAACAGATGGTTGCGCTTCCAGTAATATGCCTAATATGAAAACATCTAACATTAAAATACTTGTATAAATAATAGAAAGAACCACGGTATGTTTTGCAAGTGAATTGCGTGTTAAAAAAATTATTATTACACTACACCATACGCATAAAAATAAACTTATGTAAAATATTTTATCTTGCCATATTTGAAGCCACTTTATTGTATATTGTTTACAAAATTCTTTTGGTATGGTGTATTTGATGTTGAATGTTTTATAATCTAATATTAAAGCTAAAGTCCATGGTTCCCATGGCTTATATTTTTTATTTGTTATTATAAAAATACCAGATTCTTTGATTTTATTTAGATCGATTAAATTCAGTTCATATACGTTTTGAAAATTTGTATCTCTAAATGTGAATATATTATCGTTTTGTTCTATTCTAAATCTATCATAAATACCACCTCGTACAAATCCACTTCCTTTAAAGCTCCATGTACCATTATTTAATATTATTATTGCTGAATCATTGTCAGATAATTGTTCTAATATGTCATAATAATAATCGCCCAATAAATTTTTGCCTATTGATGGATGTTTTATATCAGCAAAATATATATCAACTAATAAGTTTTTTTTTTCGTTTGGTGCTTCTTTTAGTTGGTTGTTTAATGAATAGTGTTTAATTGCTCCAATATTTATTAATTTTTTCCACGACATTTTTTTAAACAAAATATTTAAAGAACCAGAATGTATGTTATTTTTATCTATAAATTTTAGTATTATTCCTGCATTTTTACAGCTTTCAAGTATAGTTTCGTGTAGAATTAATGATGTAACTGTTGCTCCAGATATTATTGGTATACTTAATTCGTAGCTAGCGCTTTCACCTATACTAATTTTTTTGTTTATATTTTTATTTTTATAAAAAGAAAGTGCTTCTAGTAATTTTTCTATTGGTATACCTGTTAGTAATATTGGTTCGCTGTGTTTTATTAATTTTAAATTGGTTATTATACCGTTAGATTGTAAATGAATAAGTAAATCTAAGGATTTACCTGAATAAGCTACTATATTTGTCATATCCGTACTGTAAAATAAATAACTTTTTATAGTTTTAGAGGGTTTTTCATCTATTATTTCAATAATTTTTTCATTAATACAATTGTATAACATCCCTGTTTTTTTAATTGATAAATGTAAGTCTTTTTCTATATTGCATATAGTTTTTTCATGCTGATCTAATACTTCAGTATTAGATGTAACTGGTAACATTATCAATAAATATAATAAGAACCTTAAAATTATTTTTAGGTTCTTTGAGTATTTTAATAAGAACAAAATAAATCTCTAACTTACTATAAATCTGCCTCTCATTTCTAGATGAAGGGCATGACAAAACCATGTGCAATAATACCAGAACATCCCTTTTCTATTAGCTTTAAATGTCACTGAAACTGTTTCTCCAGGAGATATTCCGAAATTTATATTGTGTTCACTTAAACAAAATCCATGAGTTAGATCTTTTACTTTATCTAGATTTGTTTGAATTATAGTAATTTCATTACCTAAATTAACGTGAATTTCTTTTATACCATAATTTGGAGCAATGCTTGACATAATGATGTAAACTTTGTTATCTTTTTTTATAATTTTATTAGCTCCAAATTCAAATCCTAACTCTTTGACTAGACTGCGTTCGTAAGAAAATTTTCTATCATTTATATTCCATAAACTTATAGTTTTTATAAGTTTTCTATCACATATGATACAATCGTGTGGCTCTGGTACAACTGGTCCGTCGTGTAATAATTTCATTGTGCCATCTGATATACCAATTAATTGATCATTATCAGGGAAAAAAGGTCCAGCTGGTAAGAATCTATCTTTTGAAAATTTATTTAATGATACCACAAAATTGCCATCAGCATTTTTAGTTTCACTCATAGAAGCATTTATATGGCCAGGTTGGTAATGCACATCTAGCTTTTGAATTAAATAATCTTTATCTTTTTTAATAGCTTTTTCTATATTCCACATTGAGACAACAGAATCTAAAAATAATGTTGTATATGCATTGCCTTTACCGTCAAATGCAGTGTGGAGTGGTCCTAATCCTATTTCTGGTTCTGCTATAACACATTCTCTTGGATTATTTATTTTTCCATCAAATGCGGCATCCACTTTATCCAAAGCGATTATTGTTGTTGTTGGAGATAATTTCCCAGCACATATAGCATATTTACCGTCAGGAGAAATATTTACGCCATGTGGATTTTTAGGAACTGGGATATATAAGACGTATGGATTTTTTCCTCTGCCATCTATTATAGGTGCATCAGACTCTTTAAATTTTATTCCTTTTCCTAATTTTACTGCTGTTTCGATTCTTTCTAAATTAAAAATTGTTAAATGGTCTCTGTCTGCAGACATCATGTCTTCTAATAGAACTCCTTCTTCTGAGTTATAACATGTTCCCATTGAATATTTACCTTGATAATCTGTTGCACATAAATCCAAATTGCCATCGACCATTATTTGCCATCGTACTTTCATTGTTTTAGCATCTATACAGGTATGCATAGCTACATATTTTTTTGGATTGTCTAGATCTCTTCCATCATTTGGTAATGGTGTTCTAAATTCTGCATTACAATATACAGCTTCCAATTTATTTCTGGATGGAAATATACCGTGTGTGCCTTGTGAATATGGTATTTTTGTAATAGCATCTGTTTCCATGACATCTAATCTAATTCTAGCTAATCTTCCAGTACTTTTGTCATTTACAAAAGCAAATTTACCATCATATGTACCATCTTGATATGATAGGTGTACATGATGTGTATCACCTATTGTATAACCCTTTAATAATTGTTTACTATAATTCGTAATACCCCATCCTAATGTGCAATCATAATTGAACACTGGTATGCGTTTTAGCTCTCTCATAGAAGGGACTGCAATTAGTCTTACTTCTCCTGAGTGTCCACCTGACCATAATCCGTAATATCTATCAAGTTCTCCAGGTTTTACTATGTGTGTAACAATTTTTTTTTTACTATCACTTTTTATAGTAGTCATAACGCTGGAAGCAAAATAAAGTGCAGCAGCAGCAACTGTTGTACCTAATGCCTTCTTTAAGAAAATGCGTCTATTTTTTGATAGTATAATATCTTTAGTCATTTACTTTCTCCGCAAATAAAATTAGCATATATATTATTTTTATATATAAATGCATTTATAGTATAATAAAACATTTTATAAACTTTAAGTGTAATTTAAAATTTGGTTATATATGAAAAAAAATGTAATTATGTTTGATTTAAATACAGAAAAGATAAATGATGTTTTTAATATATATAAGCAAGAAAAAATAATAAATATAAAGCTTAATATATTTGATCTTGAACAACTTGAGACTTCTTGCTTATATTTATTTGAAGAAACCTCAAAATCTTTTGAAATTTTTTTTCTATTATTAAAAAAGAATAAAGGAATGATGTGTATTGTTATAAATAGCAAATATCCTGAAAAAGCAGAATTAATTGAACAAGTGAATTATACTATATTACAGAAAAATATAACTGAAAATATTCTTTATGTTTTTGAATTTATTCAATATATATTAAAAATGCAAACTGCATTACTATTTATTTTTTTATTGCATGAATTAGATAAACATCGATTTTTAATACAAAATCAAATATATAATTCCTTTTTTATAGAGTTAATGAATAGCATTATACATGAATACGGTGGTGTTAAAAAAATTTTTATTAATTGCATTTCAACATCTAATGTTCAAATGGTATATCAACAAAAAATATATCCTTATAATATAGATATTAATAAACACGAACAACTTAACCTGTTATTCTTATGTGAACTTTTATTAAAAATTAAAATAACAAATAAAATAATAAAATTATAAGTGATATAATATTCGCATTACTGCACTTCGTGCGGCTAAATTATTTTGCAATTCATTTATTGATGGTTTTTCTTCTATGCTGTTATGATACATTTTAAGATATTTTATTGTTAAATGTGTTTTTATTATTCTATCTTCTAAAGAATTGAAGCTAATTAATATTAAAATACCATTAGGTAGAAAAAAATGTTTAATATTTTTTAAGAAAATATTTAATGCTATTACTTCATTATTGACAAATATTCTAATTAAGCAAAAAATTTTATTTGAATTAAAATTAAATTTTTGAGTTGTGCGAGTGACTTTTGATAGTAATGATCGTAAATTTCTAGTTGTTTTAAACATATAATGTTTTTTAAAACTTAATATATTCTTAGTTATTTTATATGCTAATTTTGGTGTACTTAGAGTCTTAAATATATCAAGTAATTCAGTTTTTTTTGCCTTATTTAACCAATCTAATGCTCTTATTTTTTGATTTTTATTTATTCTCATATCAAGAAATCCGTTGTTTTTTGTATTTAATCCAATATTAGAATTAAATAATTGTGCTGTAGATATACCTAAATCTGTTAATATGCTTGTATATATTTTTATGTTATAACATGTTGATAACATAGAAAACGATTCGAATGGTATATTGAATATATGTATATTCTGATGGGGTTTTACAATATTTTTAGAGTATATATGTATTGTGGTAGTGTTTTTGTCTAATGTTATGATGTGAGCATCAGAGTTTAAATATTTTAACATTTCGTTTGTATGCCCACCTGATCCATACGTAGAATCTATACAGAAGCACCAACAGTATATATCTAAGTATTTAATAGTTTCTTGTAACATTACTGGTTTATGCATAAATTTAGATAGTAAATAATTATAATAATTATAAAAAGTTTTAAAGAATCATATATGTAGGTTATGCAACAATATTGTATTTTAAGTTATTAATATTATATTTATATAATTGTATGATAAATATTAATACATTAATGTGAACAATATTATAACATACAATATTTGTAAAAAAAAAATAATAATAATTTGAATATACATAATAATAATCTTTAACATCAAGTATAAATAAATAAAACTATATATTAATAATTCAGTTAGTGTTCTTATGTTTTTATTAAGCCGTGCGATTACACTATTACAGAATAAGCATGTATAATTTTAAATTAATATTAATTATTATTAAATTTTATATTTTATTTAATTCGTCGATTTTTTTTAACATTATTTTTTCAATTTCATTAATGGCATTATCTATGTTTTTTTGTATAGATGTCAAAAAAATTTTCTCTTCATCTTGTGAAATAGATTTATTCTTTGTTAAATTTTTTATATTAGTATTTGTATTACGTCTAATATTTCTAATAGTTATTTTATGGTGTTCTGCTAAGTCTTTTATCTTTTTTATGAAGACTTGTCTTCTCTCAAGTGTATTTTTTGGATATATAATTTTGATTGTATCTGTATAGATTGATGGAGTTAATTCCATGTTTAATTTTATTATTTCGTTATAAATTGTTTGTAGTATGTTTTTATCAAAAGGTTTTATATTAACTGTATTATTGTCAATTATTATATTAGAAATCTGATCTAATTTGTGATATGAATTGTAGTAAGATATTGTGATATCTTCAATAACTGAAATATTAATTTTATTTAATGAATATTTTTGTAGTTCTTTTTTAAATGCAGTTATTGCAATGTTTAAGTCTTGTTTTAAAAATTCTAAATGCTTGTTTAACATGATAATTAACTTATTTTTTCACCTACTTCAAATCTCACAAAAGTCAATAACGTAAATTTATTTGAAATTAATTCTTTTATACATGTTTTTTGCTCTTTTATGAACGGTTGTTCTAATAAGACTTGTTCTTTTAAAAATCTACTTATATCTTTATTAATATTTCTTTCTTGATTTAAAATGTTTTGTGGTATATCTTCTTGAGCTACATATTGTGGTTTCATTGCTGTTATTTGCATTGCAATATCATTATATAGTTGCATGTATTGTTCTAAAAATTGATTAGCAACAAATATTGAAGCTATTTTAATATTTTGATTTACACGATGTGTATATCCAAATATAAAATCGTCTTTTGTTGATAATTTTGTTAATCTTCTTACTATTATGTTTTCGCCTAATTGTGTTATTAAATCTATTCTAGCTAGTTCTAATTCTTTAGGCAGTATAATATTTGTTGATAAATTTATATTTTTAGAGTTTTTTTCATCATTTAAAAAATAATTATTTATTTTTTCTAACAATTTTTGGATTTCGTCTGATTTTACTACAAAATCAGTTTCACAATTAATTTCTGTCATGATAGCAGTTTTTTTATTTGTACTAATGTTTAACCCTATTAATCCTGCAGTGGTAATTCTTTCTGCTTTTAATGCTGCTTGTAAAATACCTTTTTCACGTAAATATAATATTGATTTTTCTATATTCATGTCATTTACAAGTAAGGCTTTTTGACATTCTGTTATACTGATACCTGTTTTATTTCTTAATTCTTTTATTTTTTCTAACATATCTGTGTCATGTTAATTGAGTTTTTGTTTTTCTTTTATTTTTATTATGTGATTTGAGATTAAGTTCAAGTAAAATTTAATGGAGTCTGTGGAGTCATCATTTCCTGGAATAACATAATCGATATTTTCTGGATTACTATTTGAATCAACTATACCAATAATGGGAATATTTAATTTTTTTGCTTCTAAGACAGCTATTGTTTCATAATTTATATCGATTATAAACAATGCTGATGGTAATATAGTCATATTTTTTATTCCTTGCAAATTCAGTTTTAATTTTGCTAGTTGTTTAGTTGCTTTTAATGTTTCTTTTTTTGTTAGATATTCGTTTTTATTTTTTTTAAAATTATCTTCTAATTGTATCAATTTGGATATTGAATTTTTTATTGTATTATAATTTGTTAATGATCCGCCTAACCAGCGAAAATTAACATAAGGCATATTTATTTTTTCTGCATATATTTTTATTAAATTTGATGCCTGACGTTTTGTACCAACAAATAATATATTACCATTATTAATGATAATGTTTTCTATAAAATTTAAAGCGTTTTTTAGACCTATTAAAGTTAAATCTAAATTTAATATACTCATATTATTATTTGTTTTGTGTATATATTGAAACATATTTGGTGATACAAAACGTTTTAAATGTCCAAAATGTATTTTTGCTTTAAACAAATCTGTCACAGAAATTTCTTTCATAATTTAACCTTTAACATGCTTTATATTTTTTTTAATTATTATAATATAACATATTAAAATAAAATAAAAGCTAATTAATTTATTATAAAATAAAAAAATGGAAAAAGAACCAATTACATCAATAGGGTTTATTGATTTAAAGAAAAAATTACGTTTGTTTACTTATATGCTTAGACCTAAAATATTGGATAGTATTAAAAAAGCTAGAGAGTTTGGAGATTTACGAGAAAATGCTGAATACCATGCTGCAAGAGAAGAATTACTTCTTCTTGATAAAAAAATTAAGGAATTCGAAAAACAAATTTTGGTTTCTGACATTATTAATACTAAAAAATTAAAAGATAAATCTGTTGTTAGATTTGGATCAATAGTGACGATTCAAAATTTGGAAAATCTGCAATTATTATCGTATCAGATAGTTGGAGAATACGAATCTGATTTAAATCAAAATAAAATATCTGTGAGATCACCGTTAGCTAAAGCTATGATATTAAAAAAAAAAAATGATGTTGTTTTTGTTGAAATAACAGATAATTTTGTTAAATACAAAATTATAGATATATCTATATAAATTTATTTAAAAATTATATAATTGTAAAATAAAGGGGTCTCGGGGAGATATTGGTTTGAATAAATTAGTCAAAAATATAATAATTTGGTCAGTTATCGGTGTTATATTGTTGGTTATATTTAGTAATATCGGTTCAAATTATAATAATCAAAAAAAAATAACTTACTCTCAGTTTATAAAAAAACTTCAGAATCTTGATATAAAAGAACTTACAATAGATAAGCAATTAATAGAAGGTATTACTCAAAATGATCAGTATTTTGTTACGTATTCGCCTGCATTGTTAGATCAATATGTGATTGAAGAGGAATGGATTAAGAAATATAATATTAATGTAAAAAGTAAGCAGCCTGAACAACAGAGTATATTGGTACATATATTTATCAGCTGGTTTCCTATAATTATTTTTATCGCTATTTGGATATTTTTTATGCGTCAAATGCAAGGTGGTGGAAAAGGGACTATGTCTTTTGGTAAAAGTAGAGCTAAGTTAATTAGTGAAGAAAATATTAAAATTACTTTTAATGATGTAGCAGGCATAGATGAAGCAAAAGAAGAGACAGAAGAATTAATAGATTTTTTAAAAAATCCATCTAAATTTTATAGTATAGGTGGGAAAATTCCTAAAGGTATATTATTGATAGGTCCGCCTGGAACTGGTAAAACACTATTAGCAAAAGCGATAGCTGGAGAAGCTAAAGTGCCATTTTTTACAATATCAGGATCTGATTTTGTTGAAATGTTTGTTGGTGTTGGTGCTTCAAGAGTTAGAGATATGTTTGAACAAGCAAAAAATCATGCTCCTTGTATAATTTTTATAGATGAAATAGATGCTGTTGGTCGACATAGAGGAGCTGGATTAGGTGGTGGACATGATGAAAGAGAACAAACGTTAAATCAATTGTTAGTTGAAATGGATGGCTTTGCTGAAAATGCTGGCATAATAATTATAGCAGCTACTAACAGACCAGATGTATTAGATCCGGCTTTGTTAAGAGCTGGAAGATTCGATAGACAGGTTGTTGTGAATTTACCAGATGTAAGAGGTAGAATAGAAATATTGAATGTTCATATTAGAAAAGTTCCTGTGGCTAAAGATGTTAATATTGATTTGATAGCTAGAGGAACACCTGGTTTTTCTGGCGCTGATCTTGCTAATTTAGTAAATGAAGCTACTTTATATACTGCAAAAGTTAATAAATCTTTAGTCCATATGGATGCTCTTGATAAAGCAAAAGATAAAATTTTAATGGGAAAAGAACGAAAATCGTTGTTATTAACAGATGATGAGAAGAAAATTATAGCTTATCATGAAGCTGGACATGCTATAGTTGGGTTGCTTAGTCCGGAACATGATCCTATTTATAAGGTTACAATTATTCCGAGAACCATGGCGTTAGGAGTTACTATATTTTTACCGGAAAAAGACAGATATTTATATAGTAAGATACAATTAGAAAGTCAAATAACAAGTTTGTTTGGCGGAAGAGTTGCTGAAGAACTTATATTTGGTGAAGAAAAAATAACTACAGGTGCATCAAATGATATAAAAAAAGCTACAGATTTATCAAGAAGAATGGTAGTTGAGTGGGGGTTATCAGATATTGTTGGTCCTATGAATTTATTTGAAAGTGATGAGGAAGTTTTTTTAGGTCATCAAATAGCTAAGCATAAGACTATATCTGAAGATACAATCAAACTTGTTGATAAAGAGATAAAAAGAATAATTAGTATTTCATATAAAAAAGCTACCAATATTTTAAGTGATAATGTTGATAAGCTACATAAGATGGCTAATATTTTATTAAAAAATGAAACTATTAATTTAGATCAAATATTGAGTATAATGAGTGAAAGTATAGAAGGTTAATTTAGTAGGGAATAAAAAAATGTTTAATTTATTACTTGTAATACATATGGTATGTTCAATACTTTTAATTTTTTTTATATTATTAAATCAAGGTAAAGGTTCTGAACTGAGTGTTTTGAATCAAAACAACGAATTATTAAATAGTAAAGATTCTAATGTTTTATTAAATAGAATAATAATTTTTTTAGCAATGTTATTTGTTTTAATAACGTTTTTTATTTCTGTTTTTAATAATACTTTAATTGAAAAGAAAAAAAGTATTATCGATTTGTCAAAATATCAAATATATAAATGAAGCCGATGTGGTGAAAATGGTATACACGCTGTCTTGAGGTGGCAGTGACTAATTTATTAGTCGTGCCGGTTCGATTCCGGTCATCGGTATTGGTTAAAAGTTAATAATGAAATCATATGAGTTAGAAAAAAGTTTTATTGAATTTTTTAAAAAGCGTAATTATGTAGAAATGCCAGAAATGTCGTTAATTCCTAAAAATGATAAAAATCTTTTATTTACTAATTCTGGAATGGTACAATTTAAAAATATTTTTTTAGGATTAGAAAGAAAAGTATTTGATAAAGTTACTACGTCGCAAACATGTGTTAGACTTGGTGGTAAACACAATGATCTTAAAAATATTGGAATTTCGCCGCATCATAATACATCATTTAAAATGTTAGGTAATTTTGGATTTAAAAATGTTTGTAAAGACGTTGCTATACAAGAAGCTTGGGATTTTTTAATAACGGAATTGAATTTAGCTAAAAATAAATTGTATGTTTCTGTTCATAAGTATGATATTGAAGCACTAAATATATGGAAAAAATTAGTAAATGTAAGTGAAAAAAATATTATTATTGGTTCTGATCAAACTAATTTTTGGAGCATGGATGAAGTTGGGCCATGTGGTTATTGTACAGAAATATTTTATAATATTAGTGATGCTGATGTAAATTTATTGGAAATATGGAATTTAGTTTTTATTCAATTTAATAAAAAAAATAATGAATTAATTAAGCTTAATGATATTTATCTTGATACTGGGTTGGGTTTGGAAAGAATTACTTCTGTTAAGCAAGAATGTTATGATAGTTTTAAAACAGATATATATAAACCTTTAGTTGATTGCTTTATTAAATTTTTTAATGTTAAAAATGATGGTAATAAAAGTGTTAAGATAATTGTTGATCATTTAAAAACTGTATTGTTGCTATTAAAAGAAAATATTGTTCCAGGAAATGATAAGAGAGAATATATTTTAAAAAAATTGATACGAAGAGCTATTATAGAGAAAAAAAGATTGAAGATTAAAGAGCGTTTATTCACATTAACGGACGATTTTTTTTATTTTATTTATAAAAATGAAACTGATATTTTTTTATCAAAGGAAATATTAAAACTAGAAGAAGATAAATTCATAAAATCTTTAGAATTTGGACGAAAGTTTTTTAAAAAAATGGTAAAATTTAACACTGTTATCACTAATAAAGATTTATTTGTATTGTATGATACTTATGGTCTGCCTGTTGATGTTATAAAAAAATTAGCAGAAAAAAATAGCATAAAATTTAATGCAGAGGAATTTAATAACGAACTTATTAAACAGAGTATGAAGAGCAAATTGGTAAAATTAAATGATGATTTTAATGTAGATTTGATTAAATATACTAATGCAACTTTATTTACTGGTTATGATAAATATAACACTGAAAGTATTATAGTAAGAATAATAGTAAATAATCTTGATGTTGATGAGATTTGTGAGAATGAAACAGGAATTCTTATATTTAATGAAACATGTTTTTATTCTGAAAAAGGTGGCCAAATAGGTGATAATGGGAAAGTACTGATTTTAACTAATATTTTTGATGTGCGTGATACTAAAGAAAATAATAGAGTTTATTTGCATTATGGGAAAATGGTATCTGGTGTATTAAAAAAAGGTGATAAAGTCTATATGTATGTTAATAAATTATATAGAAAAATGTTATCAAATAATCATTCAGCTACACATTTATTATATGCTGCCTTACAAACTGTTTTAGGATCGCATGTTAAACAAATGGGCTCTTTAATAACACCTGATTATTTTAGATTTGATTTTATTCATTTTTCCCAGTTAAAATATACTGATATAAAGACAATAGAAAAGTTAGTTAATAAATATATAAGAAAAAAATATAAAATTGTAACAACTGTAGAATATAATGAACAGACCTCTGAAAATATTAGAACTGTATCTATTGGTGATAATGTTTCTAAAGAATTTTGCGCTGGTACGCATGCGCACAATACATCGAAATTGTTTTTATTTAAAATTGTTAGAGAATATGGTGTTGGAACTAATATAAGACGTATTGAGGCTTTAACTGGTATGAAAATAATAAAACAGTTGGAACATGATGTAAATATTTTAAAAGTTGTTAGTAAAAAAGTTAAATGTAATAAAGATAATATTATAAGTACTATAAGAAAAATAATCACTAAAAATAAGATATTAGAAAAAGATAATTCTTATTTAACTATGGAAATGTTACAATTATATATAACAGATAAAAAAAATGAAATATTAATTTCTGGTATTAAAATTATCAATATATTTAAGGATATTACTTACGCATCATTTATTCCTAAAATTATAATGCATATGGAGAATATAATGGTTTTTTTATATTCTAATGATAATGATGTAATAAAAATTAATATTAATTTAAGTAAAAAAATAAATAGTAATATTACAGCTCTTGATATTGTGGCATACTTGAAAACTAATTTAGATATTAACGGCGGTGGAACGACATATCTTGCAAATGTCAACGTTAAAAATTGTGATATAAGTAATATTTCCAAGATTATTTTGTTATATTTAAGTTCTAATTTAAAAACACAAGAGGGATGAAAATGTTAATTTTAACAAGAAAAATTGGAGAGTCGTTAGTGATAGGTGAAAATGTTACTGTGACTGTTCTTGGTGTGAAAGGAACACAAGTTAGAATAGGTATTAACGCTTCTAAAGATATTTCTGTTCATAGAGAAGAAATATATAAAAAATTAAAAGCCGAGACTGAAAGAAAAGAATAAGATATTTCTGGAAATATAAATATTTCCAGTGGTTAAAATACATATGTAAATTTTAATCCTTTTATTTCTTTAAATTTTAATAATGCGTTAATATCACTGTCATGTATTAAAATATTTATTTTTGTATGTGTAGTTATTAGCCTATATTTTCCTTTAAAAGGCATTTTAAAACGTATAGTAGTACATCCCTTAATTAATGAGTATATGGTAGTTAAAAAGACTGTTATAAAAGTCTGAGATATAAATCCTTCAAAAAATATAATATCTAAATATTTTATAAATTTAAATCTAAAGATATAAAAATTTTCTACAAACAATTCATGATATTCATTATTTTTTAGGTAACAACATATCACTACGAGATTGTGTTTTTTTAAAGTTTTTTCTAAACATTTATATCTATTATAAGAAAAGAAAACATCAGTTTTGTCATTTAACCCTTCTAATGTTATATAAATAGTTAATTTTTTTATTGTTATATTTTTTATTATGCCACAAATAAATTTATTTATATACTTACCAGTTTTATGTGATAATTTTGTTATTAATATACACTCGTATTTATAAAATAATGTTATGTTTTTAGTAAGTATAGTAGGTAATAATTTTTGTACTTCGCTAAATTCAATTTGTCGATAATTTATTATGTATGTAAATTCTTTTAAAAAAAAATTAAAAAAATTATTCAAGAAAGTTTCTTCTGATATTATTGTTTTTTTTATTTTTATATATATATCAAATATTTTTGCACTAATTAAAACTAATTTAAATTTTAATGTATTGATTTTCTGAAAACATTCTGCATAAATTAATGATTCTAATACACGTTTGCTTAAAATTTCAACATTTAATCTATATAAAAAATCAAAAAAAGAATGAAAAGGACCAAAAATAGATCTGTTATAAAGTATTTCAGCTATTACGGATTTTCCAAGGCCTTTAATAGTGCCTAGTCCATATCTTATTTGATTTGGGAGAATTATACTGAAATTGTAAAAACTTCTATTTATATCTGGGTTCAATATTTTTATTGAAAAATATTCTGCGTCATGAATAAAAGTAATTGTATTATCGTAATTATCCATGTCTGATGATAGTAATGATGTCATAAAAAAGATATTATAATTAGCTTTTAACCAAGCTGAATTATATGTTAATAGACCATATCCAACAGAGTGAGCTTTATTAAAGCCATAGCCAGCAAATTTTTCTATTAAATTAAATATTTCCGTAGCTATTTCTGTGTTAATGTTATTTAGTTTTGCACCTTTTTTAAACGTTTCAAAATGAGCTAATATATCCGAACGTTTTTTTTTACTCATGGCTATTCTTAATAAATCAGCAAATCCTATATCATATTTTGCTATTAGCTGTGCTATTAACATTACTTGTTCTTGATACACAAGCATCCCGTATGTTTCATTTAATATATTTTTTAAAATATCATGTGCATAATATATTTTTTCAATACCGAGTTTTCTATTTATAAATGAATTTAACATACCAGATTGTAAAGGGCCAGGTCTATATAATGCAATTAAAGCGACTATATCAAAAAAATTTTCAGGTTTCATTTTTTGCATAACACTTTTAATGCCTATTGAATCTAATTGAAAAATACCAAAAGTGTCTGATTTTTGTAATAATATGAATGTTTTTTCATCGTGAAAATTTATAGATTTTTCTATATCAAAATTAGTTATAGAAATTATGTTTAAATATGCTATGATAATTTCTGTGGTGGAATTTAATATGCTTAAAGTTTTTAATCCTAAGAAATCAAATTTAGAAAACCCTATGTTTTCTGCGTCATTTTTATCAAAATTAGTGATAAATTTATATTCATCTTGCTCTAAAAATATTGGTAATATACCAGAAAGGTTAGTGTCTGATATTACTAATCCGCCTGCATGAGTGCTTATGTTTTTTATCATACCTTCTAATTTTAAAGCTAAATTAATAATAATTTGTACATCATAACTGTTATTATATTCTAGTTTTAATGTTTTATTATCTATTAATTCAGATTTTAATGATATGCCAAAATTATTTGATATGAAATGTACTATTTTATCTACAAAAAAATATGGATAACCTAACGTTCTACCTATATCTCGTATAGCAGCTTTTACAGCCATTACTCCAAATGTTATTATTTGTGCTACATATTTTGATCCGTATGTATCAAATATATAATCTATTATTAAATCGCGTCCTTCTATACAGAAATCAATATCAAAATCTGGGTTAGATATTCTATATTTGTTTAGAAATCTTTCGAATAGTAGATTATATCTTAATGGATCGATGTTAGTAATAGATAAAAGATTAGCGATGAGTGAACCTGATCCTGATCCTCTGCCAGGTCCAACGAAGATATCATTTTTCTTAGCTTTTATTATAAAATCATGTGTTATTAAGAAATAATCTGCAAACCCTATAGAATTGATAATTATTAATTCTTTTTTTAATCTACCAATATAAATATTCCAGTATAATTTATTTATAGAATTTAATTTTTTAAACAATTCTTCTGTTGATAGTTTTGTTAAATGATAGGCGATATTTTTTTTATTTTCTTTTAAATATTTTGGCGCATAATTTTGTTTAAATTTAAATGACATATTACAGCGTTTTGCTATTTCAAAGCTATTATATAATAATTCTTTCTTTTCACTAAAAAGTTTTAACATTTCGTCGCCTGTTTTAAAGTATTTGTTCTTTAAATAATTATCATAGACGTCAGAGGTTGAGTTATTTTTTAAATCATGTGTGATTATTTTAGCTTTATATGGAAGAAGATCTGTTTTTCGTAAAAAACATACTTCGTTAGTAGCTACTAAATTAATTTGATTTTTTTTAATAAAATCATATAATTTTTGGATGAATGAATATTCTATCGGAAAATTAAAATTTGTTAAAGATAAATAATAACGAGTGTTAAAGCTTTTTTTCCAAAAATTTAAAATATGAACAGCTTGTTTATAATTATTAGCTAGTAAATATTTTGCTATATCACTATCGAATGATAAGCCTATAGCTAATAAATCTGTAGATAAAAATGGTAACCATTCCAGTTTTACTGTTGCTACATTATTAAATATATTAAAATATGCTTGTGATAAGAGTTTAGTTAAATTTTTATATCCTACAAAACTTTGTGATAATAATATAATTTTACTAAATGTATTATCATGTTCAAGAAATAATTCACATCCTATAATTGGTTTAATCCCAAACTTTAAACACTCATTATAAAACTTTATAGCTGAAAATAAGTTAAATTTTTCTGTTATTACAGCTGATGTAACGTTATGTTCATAACAAAATCTGACATAATCGTTTATGCTGAAAAATCCTGTATCTAAAGAATATTCACTATGAACATGTAAATGTATGAATTTAGAAAACATTTTTATCAAATTCTTTTAAATAATTTTTTGTAGACATTTCTGTTAGCCTGCTAATTGTGCGTTTAAAATCAAATATTAATGTATTTCCTTTATATAGATATTCTATACTACTTTCTGATGAAATTGCGAGGTTTATTTTTCTATCATACAGTTCATCTATTAAAATTATGAAACGTCTGGCTATATCTTCATCGTTATTTGTCATAATTTTTATATTGCTTATAAATATTGTATCAAATAATGATGCTAATTCTATATAATCTAATTGACTTCTACCTTGCCCACATATTATTTTAAAATCAAACCATATGATTGTTTCTGATAAATATAATGATAAAATTTTCCTATCCAATATTGTTATATATTTTTTCCTTTCGAAATTAGCTGATGATAACTTTAAAAAAAATCTTTTCATTGATTTAAAAGTTTTAATTGATAATGGCGTAAAAAATATGTGTTCCTTTTCATATTTGTTATATCTATAATCTATTTTTCCATCAATATTTATAATTTTTAAATGCTTTTCTAATAAGTTTATTGTAGGTAAAAATTTTTGTCTTTGTAATCCACCATCATACAATTTATTTGGTATTATATTTGATGTAATTATAAAATATATTTCAGATTGAAAAAGATAATAAAACAACTTTGCCAATTGCATTGCATCAGCTATGTCTTTTACAAAGAATTCATCCAAACAAATTACTGTGTAGTTTTTTTTAAGTATTTCTGCAATAATTTTTAAAGGGTTTTTATTCCCAGTATGTTCATTTAATTGAGTGTGAATTAGTTTCATGAAATGATGATAATGTAATCTTATTTTTTTTTTACTTGTTAATGATGTAAAAAATAAATTAACTAAATATGTTTTTCCCCTACCTACATCACCCCATATATATAAACCTAATGATTCTTCTTTTTTAAAAAAATTAAAAATGTCTGAAAAGAAAATATTTTCTTTATTTAGTTCTTTTTTTAAAATAACTGTGGTTAATATTTCTAATTCATTTATTATTAACGCTTGTTTATCATCATATAAAATTTTTTTGTTTTTTAAATCTATTGTATAAGCATCTGTAAGTTTTGACATAGTATGTGTTTGTTATTTATTCAAAATATATTTCATTTCAGTTATATATTTTTTTAAAGTAATTAAGCCATTATTTATTTTCATAACATTATTATTAAATTTTAATTTATTATGTTCCTCTAATTTGAATTTTGCTAAGTAATATTCTGCTTTTACTATTATTTTTTTAGGCATTCCTGCAATTTCAGCAACATTTGTTGCAAAACCTTTATTCGATACTCCATTAAAATATTTATATAAAAAAATTAATTTATTATTGTGATAAATTGCTTTGAAATAAATACTTTTAACATATGGATATAAAGAACTGATGTAAGATATATCATGAAAATGTGTAGAAAATAATAAAAACGATTTTTTTTCTATAATAAATTCAGATAAAATTGATAAAGCTAATGATTTACCTTCTAAATAATTTGTACCACGGCCGATCTCATCTATTAATATTAAACTGCTATTTGTTGCTTTAATTATTATTTCAGATATTTCTGTCATTTCCAGCATGAATGTTGACATAGCATTTGTTATATCATCATTCGCACCTATTCTTGTAAAGATTTTGTCTATATTACCTATTATTACTTCAGAAGCAGGAACATGAGAGCCTATATGAGATAATAATGTAATTAGTGCAATTTGACGCATGTATGTAGATTTACCACCCATATTTGGACCTGTTATTATATATGCTTTGTTTTTTTCGTCAAAAAATGAGTCATTTGGTATAAAATTGCCTAAATTATTTAATTCAATTGTTGGATGTCTTCCATTTTTTATTTGTATTGTACTATAATTAACGAATTGTTGTTCACACCAAGAATATGCATGAGAGATATTGGCAAATGATGCAATGACATCAAGTATACCGATATATTTTGTTGTATCTTGTATTTTTTTTATATTTTTTTTTATTCTATAACATAATATATTGTATATTTTTATTTCTCTGTTTAATAGTAAATCATTATAATGAAATTTTATCATTTCAATATTCTTTAATTCTTGTGATGTATAACGAATGGATGTTGATAATTCTTTTATTTTTTCGTATGTTATTGGTACCTTTATTTTTTTTGGTAGAGTGATAAAATATCCTTCTTTATTTGATAATATTTTTAATTGTTTATAATTAATATTTTTTTGTTCTTTAATTTGGTAATTTTTTATTCGTTTATTTATATTGGTTATTTCAAATCTATAGTGATCAATTTGTTTGTCAAACAAATCTTGTATAAAATTTCCGTCTGATATATTGTTGTGTGGATTACAAATTAATGCTTTATTTATTAGTTTTATCAATATAGTAAAATTATGAATATTATCATGTATTTCTGTTAATAATACATCGTCCTGAAAATTATTTAGTTCGATTTTAATGTGATTGGTGTATTCTAGTGATTGTTCAATTTTTTTTAAATCTGTAAGTTTTGCTATTTTTTTAATAATATTAAATAGTAATTTGTCTAAATCACTTACCTTTTTAAGGTGCATGATCAACACATCTAATAATTGTTTATTTTTTTTTAAACTGGTTACAGCTCTTACTCTTTGTTGAAGACGTTCGTTAGATGAAACTAAAGGTGTTGTTAACCATCTTTTGAAAAATCTCTTGCCCATAGCTGTAACGGTCCTATCCATAGTAGAAAATAATGATTGTGATTCTATTCCTGAATTACTTTTAAATAGTTCTAAATTTTTTATAGTATTTTTATCTATATATAATAAATCAAATAAGTTATAAATTTCTATTTTGTTTATATGTGTAAAAATATTAGTTTGATTATTTAAAATGTATTTTAGTAAATATCCAGCTGCTGTTAGTGCTTGTTTTAAATGTAAAAACATTGATTCAATACCAACATTTGATGGTAATATGTTTTTTAGTATTTTTAATGCTTCTAGATAATTAAAAGATGCTTGTTTGATTTTTTGAATATGTATTGTTTTATTAAAAACATTAAAATTTTTAAAAGTATCTGACATTAATATTTCAGTTGGATTTATTTTGTATATTTCTGTTTGTAAATCATTTAAATTATTTATTTGATTTATAAAAAAATATCCAACAGCGATATCTATGCATGCTAATCCATAGATATTATTGTCTATATAAACACATATAATATAATTATTTATATTATCTTTTAGATAATTTTCATTAACAAAAGTACCTGGAGTAAAAATATTTGTTACGTGTCTTTCTATTAGTCCTGATTTGTTGTTTTTGCTAGTTTGTTCACATAATGCCACATGTTTCCCATATTGCATTAATTTTGCAATATAATAATTTACTGAATTATACGGAAATCCGCACATAGGTATATTTTTATTTTTGTATTTTCCTCTACTTGTTAAGTGTAACATTAGTAAATGTGAGCATAGAATAGCATCTTTGAAAAATAATTCATAAAAATCACCAAGTCTAAAGAATAATATTTTATTCTTATGTTGTTTTTTTATTTTTATGTATTGTTGCATTATTGGTGTATAGTCAGACATATTATATCCAAAATATAAAAATATAGTTATTTATATTATATATAGCATTAATATATAAGATAACATTTTGATTTTATTTAAAAAAAATTAATTTGATCTATCTTTTATTATTAATAAATAATGTTTAATAATAAAAGATACTTTATTTTTATGATAGTTACATAATATTAGTGTGTTGGTGGACGACTATGTATTACAATAGAGATATAGTCTATCTTGTCCATGAGAGTTGGGTTGATAGGGTATGCCACAGCTATTTCTATTGGTACACCTAATGGTGTTCCCCAATGTATGGATAATCCTACAGAGCATTTTAAAAATGATGTGTATTCATATCCTTTAGGCATTAAATAAGGCTTGTTAGAAAAGCTTGTTTCTGTATGGTATGTGTGTCCTATATCAAAAAACAAATATGGTTTAAAAAATTGTTTATTTTCAGGTTGTGGAAATGGAAAATGTAAACAAAATTTAAATAATATAAGTATATTACCGCCTATTGGTTGATTATGTAAATCTCTTGGTCCTAAAGTTTTCTCTTTATAACCTCTTACATTATTTTTACCTAATAAATAAAAGTGTTTGAAAAAAGGAAAAGCTGTTGTTTCATCACCATATTTATTTCCATAACAAAGATTACCATAAAAACTAAAAACAACATCTTCAAACAATTCTTTATAAATATTAACATCGCCGCTAATGATATAATATTTAAGATTTGATGGAGGGACTGTTATTTTTACGTTTATTTTTGAATTTGTACCAGTGCGAGGGTTAGGTGTTTTATCTAATGTATTATGTATAAAAGATCCGCCTATATGATATTCTTTGTATCTGTGCCCTGATTTGTTAACAAATTGTTTAATAAAAGGATAAGCTTTATTCACTGGAAATTTAACAAACGTTTTATCTCCACCAGATATTATTTGTATTTTACTATATTTATCTATAGTTATATTTTGTGTTACTGTGAATCCAAATGATGTTATAGCTGTAAATGTATGTGACTTTTTATCCATTTTCTCTGATTTATAATATATATTGTAGCTAGTATCATAGTAATTTTCAGAAAAACTTGGGACATTATATGTAATATTAAAGTCTGATAATTTTCTGTTTTTATTAAATTTGCACAACAGATCATATCCAAATCCTAGAAAATTTAATAAATCTGCATCTACATGCAACCCTATTCCATTTGCTCTACTGTATGAACAGCCAGCAATAAATTTAGCACCTGATTTTTCTTCTATGTGTACTAGTATATTTTTTTTAAGAGGTTTTTTTTTTTTATCAAGTTTAAATTTAAATTTTTTAGCATAACCGTTTTTAGTTAATGAATTTCTTGCCATCTCGAATTTATAAGTTAATGCTATACTTTTTTCCATTTGCGTTATAATCTTTCTTAATGTCATGTCTGAAATTTTATCATTATCGTAAAAATAAATCTTATTAATTATTGTTCTAGGTGTTTTAGTATATTGATAAGTAATGTTTGCAGAACCAGTACCTATACGATCTAAAATGTAAGTAATTTCTATATCTAAAAATCCTTTATATTGAAAATAATTATTAAGTCGTTGTTGTAGTAATGTAGCTTTTTTATTTGAAAAGACATCTCCAGGTTTTATATGCTCAGCTATTAATTCATTGACTTCTTCTTCGAACTTATATGTTTTCTTATTTTCTAATAATACATGTGATATAGTATATTTTATACCTTCATGTATATCGATTAATAAGTACGCGAATTTTTTATTTTTATTTAGAAAAACTTTTGATGATTTAATATAAAAATCTGGATAGCCATGATCTAAATAAAAATCTTTTAATTTTTTTAATTCTTTATTTAATCTAAAATGAGAATAAACATTAGACTTATAAATCCATGACGTCCATGAAGTTTTTCTAAGTGTCAGAATAGATGTTAAATGCGCAAGTGAATAATTTTTATTACCGTATATAAAGAAATGTTTTATTTTTATTGGAGCGTTTTTACTGAAATTTATCTTAATTCTTACTGTGTTTTCTGTTTTATTTTTTATTAATTTGATTTGTAAATTAAAATTATGTAATCCGCGTAGATCACAATATGTATCTAGATTATATCTAAACAATTCTAGATTTCCGTGATCAAACAACATGGATGGAAGAATTTCATAATCTGTAAGTAATTGGTCGATAATATTTTTATTCTTACTATGAATTTTTATAGTACTTATTCGTGGTTTTTCTTTAAGATTAATTATTAAATTATTTTTTTTTATATAAATATTAATTTTTTCAAAGATATTTAATAATGTTAGTTCAGAGATTACATTATTAATGTTTCTTATATCTGTGTTATCTAAGCGATGTATTATCGTTGTTTGAGAGTAGTTTTTTAATCCAAGAACAGTGATTTTTTTTATCTGAAAATCTTTTCCTTGGATTGTAAAACTAGTAAGGAAAAATAAAATAGGTATTATAAATATCATAATAATTAAATAGTATTAGTAAATTAATTTGAATAAATAATTAAGTTTTTTCATTATATTATATTTTATTATTTTTTAATATAATAAACTAATTTAGTTATTTTTTGATTTCATAGCCAATTTTTAGCATGTAAAATGTTATGCAATAAAAGAAAATGACAAAAATTAACATATAACTAAAAGAATAAAAAATATTTATTTCTGATATGTTAATAATGCTATACCTAAATATGTTTACAATATAAAAAATAGGATTTAATATAACTAAGAACTGTAGATTTTGCGGTAGTATATCAATAGAATAAAATATTCCGCCTAAATAAATCAGTGGAGTTAATATAAATGTTGGCAGAATGCTGATATCATCAAATTTTTTTGCACAAATACCGTTGATTAAACCTATTAATGAAAATGTTAATGATGTAAACAAACATGTTATACTAAATAACAATATATTATAGAAATAAATATTTGAAAAAAATGATGTAATAATAAGTATAAATATTACTATAATGAATGATCTAAATATTCCGCCAAAGATGAATCCTAGTATTATTATACTGTTATAAGTAGGAGATATTAATAACTCTTCTATATTTTTTTGAAATTTTGATCCGAAAAATGATGCAACTACATTTGAATAAGAGTTTGTTATTATGGTCATCATAATTAACCCTGGTGTAATATATTGTATGTATGTATATCCTGATATATTTCCTATTTTCTTACCAATTAAAGAACCAAAAATAAAAAAATATAATGTTATAGTTATTATTGGTGGTAAAATTGTTTGCGGCCATATGCGTAATATTCTTGTTATTTCTTTATTTATTATTGTTAAAAAAGAGATCATATTACATTTTGTGAGGTTTTGCATATTGATTTAACTGGTTAATTTTATAAAAAGATCTTCAAGTTTATTTTTTTCATACGTTATATTATAAACAGTAATATTATTTTCTACTATTGTTCTAAATAAATCATTTAAACTAAATTTTTTAGAAAACGATATATCTAGTAATGTCTGAGTTTTTTTTATTATTTGAAAATCATCGGTTTTTAATTTTAAAAATAATTCTATATCTGGCGTGGTTATTAAATATCTTTGAGAGTCAATGTTATTTATTAAAGTTTGAACATTAGTTTCAAATAATATTTTACCATGATGAATAATAGCTACATTATTACATAATTGTTCTATTTCTTCTAAATAATGTGTAGTTAATATTATAGTCTTGCCATTTTTATTTATATTAGTTAGAAATTCCCATATTAATTTTCTAGTTGTAATATCTACACCAGATGTGGGTTCATCTAGAATTAATATTTTGGGATCATGAATTAAAGCTTTAATGATCATGAGGCGTCTTTTCATGCCACCTGATAATTTCATACTTATTGAATCTTTTATGTCCCATAGATCAAACAGTTTTAGCAGACATTTTGTTTTTTCATATGCATTTTTTTTTGATATGCCATAATATCCTGCTTGATTTAAAATTATATCTAACACAGTTTCAAATTGACTAAAATTATAGTCTTGTGATACAATACCAATCATCAGTTTAATAGTTGAAAAATCTATGTCCAAATCGTAGTTAGCGATGTAAATTTTTCCTGTGTCCTTTTTTATTAAAGATGCCAGAATGCCTATTAGTGTAGATTTTCCAGCGCCATTTTTACCTAACAGCGAGAAAAAATCCCCCTCGTTTATTTGAATAGAAATATTATTTAAAACATTTTTTTCAGCATATTTTTTATTTAAATTAATTAATTTAATCATAAGTTATATATATGTTTTTATTTCATAGTCTGGAAATTTTAACCTTATTTTATCAATTTCTGTTTGAGTCATATTAAAATAAGCTGTAGATAAAGCATCACATGTTATGCTTTTTTCGCCTACAACTAATACAGATGAATAATAGTTTTTTGATGTTAATGTTTTTGGATTAATTATATGATGTTTTATGTTATGTGTATTAGTTGTGGCTGCTTTGAGATAACCACTTGAAAGTGCTATACTACCAGAATGAAGTTTAATTACATCGTTTTTTAAATTAGTATTTATAATTATATTCCAATAACTACTATCTGGCATTCCACCATATACTTTTATATCACCACCTAACTCTATAGCAGCATGTTTAATTCCGCCGTTAATAAGTATTGTCATAGCTTCATCTATAGCATATCCCTTCCCTATTCCGCCTAAATCTAACATTGCATTATCATTTAAAAGTTTGATTTTATTATTTTTTATTTTTATTAATTTGTTTGTTATGCCATGTTTGAAAAAGTTACTTCCTATCAATGGAACTATAGTGTCTATTCCAGCTAAAGACAAAAAATTACCCATACCGACATTAAAATACCCGTTTGTTGCTTTAGTGTAATTATTGCTTTTTTCCATTACATATATAGTATCAGGTGAAACATCATGATAAACAAGCGGGTTGGTGTTTAAGTTACTTATGTCAGAAAATGGTTTAAATTTACTTAATACTTTTTCTAATTCATTTATTCTTTTAATTGCGTTTTGTACAGTACATGCTGCATTATATGGAGTATTAAGATCGAATGCCTGTATTCTTCCATGCGTACCCATTGTTGTAAATGATTCACTTAAAAAATAAATTGGTTTGTCATATATATTACTTTCCATAAATACTGCCATAGAAGCAACACAACCCCAAAAAAGCATTTTTTTTAAAAATTTACGTCTTGCAGCGAATGTGTTCATTTAGACCTCCAAAATCTTTATATCAACAGCATCTTTAAATGTATGCCAAACTAATGTTGCACATTTCACTCTTGATGGAAATTTATTTACTGAAGCTAAAATATTAATATCCTTATATATATTGTTTATATCTGTTTTATTTTTTATTAAATTTTGAAAATAATAAAAAATAGTATAAGCTTCATCTAAACATTTATCTTTTAATATAAGTGTCATTAAAGATGCTGAAGCTGTAGAGATCGAACAACCAGATCCATCAAAAGATAATTCTTTTATAGTGTTATTTATTATATTTATATATATTACAACAGTATCCCCACAAAAATGATTAAAACCTCTAGAAAAATGTGTAAAATTTTTCATAATATATTTATTGCGAGGATTTAATCCATGATCTATTATTAAATCTTTATATAATTCTAGCATAATTTTAGCGAAATATTTTTTTAGATTCATGTATAACTTTTATCAAAGCATCTATATCTTTTTTGACATTATATAATCCTAACGATAATCGTATCGTAGATGAAATTCCATAAAAATCCATAACTGGCATAGCGCAATGGTGACCTGTTCTTACACATACACCGTAATGATTTGCAATGGTACCAAAATCATGTGGATGTATATTATTTAATGTAAATGATATTATTCCAGCTCTATTAATTGGAGTGCCTATTATAGTTAAACCTTTTATTTCTGTAAGTCTATTTAGTGCATAGTTTAGTAATTGATATTTATAGTCAAATAGTAATTTTAAATCTATATTTGTAAGAAAATCTATTGTTTTACCAAATGCAATAATATTTGCGATCGGTTGTGTTCCAGCTTCAAATTTATATGGATAGTCATTCCATAATATTTCTGTAAATGTTACATGTTTAATCATATCACCACCACCTTGATATGGATTCATTTCATTTAATATTTTTTTTTTTCCATATAATATCCCAATACCATTTGGGCCATAACACTTGTGAGCAGATATTGTAAAAAAATCACAATTTAATTCTGTGACATTAATAAAATTATTTAATAATGATTGAGCTCCATCTATTAAGACTGGGATGTTTTTAATATGAGCTAAATCAATAATACGTTTAATATTATTAATAGTGCCTAATGCATTTGATATATGTACTAATGATAAAAATTTTGCTTTAGCTGTTAATAATGCTTCTATTGCATTGTAATCTAAATCACCAGATTGTAATAGTGGTATAATTTTTAGATTTGCATTAAATTCTTTAGCAAGCATATACCATGGAACAATATTAGAATGATGTTCCATACCAGATATTATTATTTCATCTTGATTTTTTAGTATTGGACGTAAATAAGCATTTGCTACTAAATTTATACCTTCAGTTGTACTTTTTACAAAAATACATTGAGATTTATCGGTAGAACCAATAAAGTTTGATATTTTTTCTCTTGCATTTTCATATTCATCTGTGGCTAATTCACTTAGATAATATGCGCTTCTATGTACGTTTGAGTTTATTTTACTATAAAAATTAGAAAAAGAATTAATAACGATTTTAGGTACATGTGTTATTGCAGCATTATCTAAATAGTGTAATAGGTTTTTTTTAGGATTGTTTTTAAAAATTGGAAAGTTAAGTTTTATTTTTTTTATATATTCTTCATTCATAATGAGATTTAATTTTTAAATTTTTTTTGTATAATGACATAAAATTTGGATCTTTTTCGCACAAATATTTTTTAACAAATGCTGTTAAAAAAATTTTTTTACATAGAGAATCGTATATTCCTCTTGAACGCATATAATTTATAATATTTACATTAATGTTTCCAATGCTTACGCCATGTGTACATGTTATATCATTATTATTTATAAACATATTTGGATTGAATTCTAAATTAATATTAGTAGCTAAAAGTAATCCTTCACATTTTAAATGCGCGTCAACATTTTTAATGTCTTTACCTACAATGATATTTCCTTCAAAAATTATTTTACCATTTTTATCTACTAAAGCACCAAAAAGAGTTGTGCTCTTTGATTCAGGAGCATAATGATAAATATTACATATCCTTTTATCTGTATAAGTATTTTTGGAATTTTTGAATGAAGTTTTTTTAAAAATACTTCGTTGACCAACGAGAAAAAAATTATAAAATACAATGATATTTGTTGAATCTGTATGAAAATCAGAAAAGTATAAATTACAATTAGATTTCTGTTTGCTAATAATATTAAAGGTATGTTCGAAAATACCTGAATTCATACTTAAAATATTGTAATTTATATTACACTTGTCATTTATTTTTAAAAAAAGAGCTGTATTTAATATAGCATTTGGTGTTTCTGCTATATAAATATCAAATATATTATTGTTAGTCTCATTATTAAATATCACATGTTTTTTTGTTGCTATAAATTCATGATTTTTGGTAATAATGTTAATAATATATACTTTTTTATTTTTATTTAGTCTTTTATTAAACAATATTTGTATTGTTTTATTAAATAATACAATGTTTGTAATATAAAATAGATTTAAATTATTGTGAAGATTATATTCGAAAAAATCTTTTAACCCAGTTTTTTCTGTAATAAGTTTTATCGTGATATGTTTATTAATGTTATTTGATGTTATATAAATGCCGTTTAATAAAAAAATTTTAGGCATTACTTTTTTGATTGTTATATAAGTATCAATGTTATCTATGTTTATTTGGTCGTTAAGTTCTATATTATTTAAATGTAATTTGTGTAAATTTAATTTTATTAAGTTATTGAACTCTGTTTTTTCAGATGAAAAAATTAAAAAAATTCTTAGATAACTGTAATAGAAATTGTGTCTATTAAGTAAAAGAGTATACAGATATTGCGTGTTATCCATACTATTTATGTTTTAGATGTTAAAAAAGAATAACCATATTTTTCTACTTGATGAGCTAATTCTGTTGTTCCAGAAGCTATTATTCGTCCATTATCTAATATATGAACAAAATCTACATTAATATAATCTAAAATTCTTGTATAATGAGTAATTATTAATACAGATTTTGTTATGCTTTTAAACTCTTCCATTATATTAAAAACTAATTTTAATGAGTCAATATCTAATCCTGAATCTATTTCATCTAATATAATTAATTTTGGATTAAGTAAAAGCATTTGTAATATTTCATTGCGCTTTTTTTCTCCACCTGAAAAGCCAGAATTTACAGCTCTACTTAACATTTCTTTATTAAATTTTAATTTATCACTGTAGTTATTTAACATATCATTAAATTCGTGTTGGTCTATTGGATTTAGTCCACGAGCTTTTCTGTTTGCATTTACAAATGCTTTAAAAAAACTATTATGTGTTAATCCAGGAATTTCAATTGGGTGTTGAAAGCTTAAAAATATACCAGCTAAAGCAATTTCTTCTATTGTTAAATTTAATAAATTCATATTTAAAAAATTTATTGAGCCAGTTATATTGTAGTTTATGACATTTCCAATTAATACATTTGCTAGTGTACTTTTACCTGCACCGTTTGGTCCCATAATAACATGTACCTCACCAAAATTTATTTTTATATTTAAATTGTTTAAGATTTTTTTATTAATTAATGAAACTGTTAAATCAGTTATATTTAACAAACTAGAATTTGTCATCCAACAGCTCCTTCTAAACTAATATCTAGTAATTTTTGAGCTTCAATTAAAAACTCTATAGGTAATTCACTTATTACTTGTTTGCAAAAGCCATTCACTATTAAAGATACCGCTATTTCTTCTTGCAAACCTCTTTGACGACAATAAATTAGTTCATCTAAACTTATTTTACTTGTTACAGCTTCATGTTCTATTTGTACATTTGAATTTTTAATTTTTATATGTGGTAATGTGTAAGCTGATGAATTATTACCAAATAATAATGAATCACATTTTGTATAATTTCTAGAATTTTCAGCATTTGGAAAAATAGACACTAATCCTCTATAAGAGTTTTTACTAAATCCTGCAGATACACCTTTAGAAATTATTACACTTTTTGTATTTTTGCCTAAATGGATCATTTTTGTCCCTGTATCCGCTTGTTGATAATTATTTGTTAATGCGATTGAATAGAATTCACCACTACTATTATCTCCTTTTAGTATCACTGATGGATATTTCCAAGTAATAGCTGAGCCAGCTTCTATTTGATTCCACGTGATTTTAGAATTATCACCTAAACATAATCCTCTTTTAGTTACAAAATTATATATTCCGCCAATTCCTTCGTTATTTCCTGGATACCAATTTTGTACTGTAGAGTATTTTACACGCGCATTGTTTAAGGCTATTATTTCTACTACAGCAGCGTGCAATTGATTTTCATCGCGTATGGGGGCTGTACAACCTTCTAAGTAAGTTACAAGACTATTATCATCTGCTATAATTAATGTTCTTTCAAATTGACCAACCCCAGCTGTATTTATTCTAAAATATGTTGATAAATCCATGGGACATGTTACATTTTTTGGAATATAACAAAATGATCCATCACTAAAGACAGCTGAATTTAACGCAGCGAAAAAGTTATCTGAATATGGAACAACACTACCAAGATATTTTTCTATTAACTCATTGTGTTTTTGTACAGCTTCTGAGAAAGAACAAAATATAATACCATATTTATTTAATTCTTCTTTAAATGTTGTTATTATTGATATACTGTCAAAAACTGCATCAATAGCTATGCCTGATATTCTTTTTTGTTCAGTTAATGGTATGCCTAACTTATTATAAGTTTCTAGTAATTTAGGATCAACATCATTTAATGATTTGATGTCTTTTTTTACCTTTGGAGCTGAGTAATATATTATTTCATTATAGTTTATTTTATTATAGACCATGTTTGCCCATTTTGGTTCATGCATTGTTTTCCACTTTCTATATGCATTTAATCTAAAGTTTAATAAAAAATCAGGCTCTGATTTTTTTTTTGAAATTAAATGTATGACTTGTTCATTTATTCCTGGATGTATATTTTCAGATTCTATATCTGTATTAAATCCATGAATGTATTTTTGATTTAATATTTCTTTTATGTGTAAATTATCGCTCAAGATTATCCTCGATTTTAAAAATTGAAAATTTAATATATTTTTAATATTATTTAAGATAAAAAAAGAAAATAATGATAAATCAATTGAAAAAATTTTGTTTTGATGCGATTATAGCGAAAAAATCACTTTTACACAAACAATTTAATATAGAATTGATAAATATAGTAAGAACAAAAAACAACAATTTTGGACATTTTCAGTTACTTGATAGTGTTTCACTTGCAAAAATTATTGGATATAATGTATCAGATATGTATAGTTCAATTATTGAATATTTAGCAAACAGTTCTTATCAAAAAAAACTGAAAATAACATTTATAGCTCCATGTTTTATTAATTTTACGTTAAACATAGATTTTATTGAAGAAGAAGTAAAAAATTTATTGTATTATAAAAATAAAAGTGATAATATAGAAAAAATTATATTAGATTATTCTAGTCCTAATATTGCTAAAGAAATGCATGTGGGTCATTTGAGATCAACTATAATTGGTGAATGTCTTTCAAATTTATTCAAGTTGTGTGGTCATAAAGTTATTAAATTAAATCATTTAGGTGATTGGGGTACTCAATTTGGTATGTTAATAGCTTATATTAAAATTAAATATGATGGCAATGATATGAAAAAATTGAAAATGACATTAAGTGATTTGGCTAGGTATTATAGAAAAGCACAAATCAAATTTATCAATGATCATACGTTTGTTAAGAAAGCAAAAGATGAGGTTATCAAATTACAAAAAGAAGATACTCTATCTATAGGACTTTGGAAAAAAATAACAATGATTTCTAAAAGAGAATATGAACGTATATATAAATTATTGCACGTTAATATTCAATATAAAGGTGAATCTTTTTATAATAAAATGTTACAACCATTTGTAACATTGTTAACTAAAAAAAAACTTACTGTTGTTTCTGAGTCTGCGTTATGTATTTATTTAGATGGATTCAAAAATAAAGTTAATACTCCACTACCTTTAATTATTCAAAAATCTGATGGTGGGTTTAATTATGCTACTACAGATTTAGCTGCATTATATTATAGAGTCACATATCATAAACCATCTAAAATTATATATGTTACAGATATAGGTCAAAAAAATCATTTTGACATGATTTTTCAAGCTATAAATAAAATTAAAATTAAGAATAATAATACAAAATTAATACATGTGGCTTTTGGTTTTATGTTGAGTACTGGTGGTAAAAAAATAAAAACACGTTCAGGTAAATCCGAAAAGTTAATTAAACTTATAATGACTGCTATAGATTTTGCTAAATGTACTATCAAAAATAAAGGAAAGTATATGTCTAATAAAGAGCTTTCAATCACTGCAGTTAATTTAGGTATTAATACTATACGTTACGCAGATTTATCAAATAAAATAGATCAGAACTATATATTTGATTATAAAAAAATGTTAAAATTTAAAGGTAATACAGCTTCTTTTTTAATTTATGCTTACGTTAGAATAATAGGAATATTTAATAAATTTAATCAAAACAATAGAAAAATTAATAAAAGTATAGATGGATTAATCTTAATTGATAATATAGAAATTGATTTATCTTTACATTTATTACAATATCCGTACATTATTAAAAAAACAGTTTTAGATCTTAATCCAAATATTTTAACATCTTATTTATATGGTTTGGCTGAAAAATTTCATTTGTTTTTTCAAGTATGTCCTATTTTAACTTCCAATCTTATTATGAGTAGACTTCTTTTATGTAAAGTGACAAAAAATATTTTAGAGGTAGGATTTAATATTTTAGGTTTTCAAACAATAAATAAAATGTAATAATTATGTCTTACAATATTTTTGATAAATATATGGATTGGTTAGATTTATATGGATCTTGTAAAGCGTTACATTCAATAAATAATATTAGATTTAATTATATTATTGATAGTGTTTGTATAAAAAATAAAAAAATCTTGGATATCGGATGTGGTGGTGGAATTTTATCTGAAAAGTTAAGTTTGCATGGAGCAAATGTTATTGGTATAGATAAATCAGCAGTTTTAATAGATATAGCAAAAAAAAAACGAATTGTTAGTAATACTATTTATGTTAACACTGATTTATTGAATTTTATAAGTAACATTAAATATGATATTATTGTATGCATGGAAATTTTAGAACATTTAAAAGATATAAATATATTTTTTGATTTTTTGATTAGAATAAAATCAAATAATACTCAATTGTTTGTTTCTTCACTAGATAAAACATTAAGAAGTTATTTTCAATTTATTTTTTTTGGTGAGTATGTTGTAAAAACATTAAAAAAAAATACACATGATTATTCATGTTTTCTCAACATAGATAAATTATGTCATGAATTACAAAAATATCAATTTATTGTTGAAGATATTAAATTTATTAAATATCACTATCTAACAAATTTTTCTACATTATCGCATGTTACTAGTCCAAACTATATAATTAAAGTAAAAGTATGTTAAACTTTTTATTTTTCTTTTTTTTTATGTTTGATTTGCAAGCATCAAATGTTGTAACTTTAAACATTGCTGTTTCGTCAAATTTTTTGACGACGTTTAATACTATTGCCAATGAATTTGAAAAACACTTTAAATTCAAAATAAATGTATGTTCAGATTCAACTGCTAGTTTATATAATAAAATAATACATAAAGCACCGTTTGATATTTTTATATCTGCAGATGCTAAACACCCGGTTCTTTTAGAAAACATATTTTTTACTAAATCTTTTGTATATGCTTATGGCAATTTAGTTTTATATAGTAGAAATTTTAAAAAACGAAAAAATATGTTTAGACATGTGTATTGTTTTTTAAATATGGCAGTAGCAAACAAAATGTTATCACCGTATGGCAAGGCATCGTATAATATAATAGAAAATTTACAAATAAAAATTAAAAAAGTTGTTATTGGAATGAACATTAATCAGACTTATAATTTTATATGTTTTAATTCAACTTATGTAGGTTTTGTTTCGCTTTCTCACGTTGTAACCACTAATATAGATAAAATGTTAATTTGGGTAGTGCCGTTATATTTATATCCACTTATTGAACAAAGAATTATCCCATTGAAAGATGAAAATACAAATAAAAGTATACATTATTTTTTAAATTATTTTAAAACCGATGAAGTTAAAGGTATAATAAGTCGTTATGGATATAATATAGTTACATGAACGAGCTATTTCCGTTATATTTATCGTTATATATCTCTTGTCTTAGTACAGTAATATTGTTACTATTTAGTATACCAATAGCATGGTTTTTAGTAGGGAAAAAAAATATTTTTAAAAGAATTACAGAAATTATTGTTACTTTACCATTAGTGTTATCTCCAACTATATTAGGTTTTTATTTATTGATAATATTTAATCAAGATGCTGTGCTTGGTAAATTATGGTTTCGTTTATTTGGATCTACGATAATGTTTTCAATGTCAGGACTAGTTATTGGGTCAATAATATATTCTTTGCCATTTGCTATTCAACCTATTCAAGTAGCTTTTTCTAAAATTAGTATAGAAATAATTGATCAAGCTTATTTATTACAGTTGTCAAAATTAAGTATTTTTATAAAAATAATAATTCCTTTATCAAAAAATGGAATTTTAACATCTATTATTTTAACGTTTGTTCATACATTAGGAGAATTTGGAGTTGTATTAATGATTGGTGGAAATATACCTGGGAAAACACAAGTTGTATCTATTGCAATATATGAATCAGTAGAAATGTTAAATTATTCTGTAACACATCAATTATCTTTAATTGTATTAATTATATCTGTTATAATATTGTTAATATTGTTTAGTGTAAATAAACGTGATTATTGAAGGTTTTTTTTATTTGAAAGTGAATAATTTTGTTTTAAATATGACTTTCAATATTGACGTTAAAGGTATAACAGCTATAATTGGTGAGTCAGGTTCTGGTAAAACAACATTTTTGAAATGTTTATCTGGTTTAATAAAATCTCAATATGGATATTTAAGAATAAACAATATAGTTTTCCAAAATTCATATAATAATATTTTTATTAATGCCAACAAAAGAAATATAGGACATATTATGCAAACTCCTGTATTGTTTGAGCATTTATCTGTTTTAGAAAATATTAATTTTGGAATTAAAAAGCATTTAAATAACCATATTAATTTATATATGCTTATAAGAAGTCTTAATCTTGAAAAATTATTAAGTAAAAACATTAAGCAATTATCTGGTGGAGAAAAGCAGCGAGTATGTATTGCACAAATTATGTTAATTCAACCAGATGTTATATTACTTGATGAATCTTTTTCAGCTCAAGATATTAAAATGAAAAATAAATTATTTTCTTTTTTCAAAGAATTAAATATCAAATATAGTATTCCAATAATATGTGTTTCACATAATATTACTGAAGTAGAAAAATTTGCAGATCACATATGTTATATGAAGTATGGTAGTTTAATATCATATAATTTTAACATATAATACAAGATGAATTTTTATTGATAGCTATTGATTTAACAGTTAAATTTTTTAAATCAAAAAAAAATAGATGTGATTTTAGCAGTGTATACGCATTTAATAATAATTTGATTGTTTCGTTTGCTTGCATTATACCTATAATTCCAGCTATTGGTCCATAAACACCATAGTCTATGCATTGTGGTGATGTTATTTTATCATAAATACATCTATAACAATATGTCTCTTTACTGAAAATTGATATATATCCTTCAAACCCAAATATCCCGGCATGCACTACAGGGATGTTTAATTTTATTCCACAATCACTTATTAAAAATTTTACATCTAAATTGTCTGTGCAATCTAGTATTACATTATAATTTTTAAGAAAGAAAAAACAATTATCGTATGATAATTTTATATCGTAAGCATTGACTGTAATTGTTGTATTTAAGTTAGTGATAAAATTTTTTGCGCATAGCGCTTTATTCTTACCTATATCTTTTTCGTTAAAAAGAAATTGTCTGTTTAAATTACTCTGTTCTACAAAATCATAGTCTATAATATCAATTGTCCCAACTCCTAACATTGCAAGGTATGTCAATGCTGGTGAACCTAATCCACCAGCACCTATACATAAAATTTTTGATTTAATTAAAATATCTTGAGTATCCAGTCCAAATTCTGGAAGTACTATATGTCTAAGATATCTGGAATATAATGCATACATGTTAGTTTAATCTTTTCTAGTAAAAATATTTAATAAACTAAGAAATATATTATATATCTGTAAATATAATGTTATTGTTGCTGATATGTAATCATGCTCATTACTATGTATAATTTCACTTAGTGTATATAATATTGTTGCAGCTGACGATATTATTATAAAACCTGATATTATCAAGTGTAATATGTGGATATTAAATATTATATTACTTAAGATACAAAACACTATAATGATAAAACCTATAAACAAAAAACTATTTAAGAATTGAAAGTTTTTTTTTGTTATTATTGTATAAATTGAAAGTAAAAAAAATGATCCAGCTGTAATGAATAATGACATAAATATAAGTTCTTCGCCATTTTTTGTATGTAAAACAAAATTAATCAATGGTCCAGTAGAGTAACCTAATAATCCAGTTATAATAAACACTAAAAAAAGTCTAATAGCATTTTGTTTTATAACATTTATAAAAAAAAGTAATAGAAATGAAATAATAAAACATGGCAGTGCATAGCTATTTTTGTGTATAATACCAATTAGTGCTGTAAATGTACTAAATGCAATTGTACTAGAAAGTAACATAAATGTATTTTTCATAACTTTATTAATATCAACTAGTTCTTTATTTTTTATTTGCATTATAACATGATTGTTATTCATATTTTTCCGTGTTAAAAATTTTCAGTGTCGTTATATTTTTCATCTGTTAAAAACATTGGTTGTAATAGAATTATTAAATCTTCTTCTCCGTCATTAATTACATGTGTTATTAAATCTCCGCTTATTTCATAACCTTGTTCTATAGCTAAAGCTAGTTTATTTTCAAATTCTTCAAGTTGTTGATGACTGCCTTTTATTATTATACATGGTTTCATAATTATTACTCGCTATATCTTTTTATGTTAATTAATTTTTCATTGTTCATTAATTTTATTAATACAACTCCTTTTGCACAACGTCCAAAACACGGAACTTCAGTGATGTGTATTTTTTTTATTATACCACTTGTTGTTGCTATAAACAAATAATCATTGTCAAAAACTTTTTCAACCGCTATTATATTATCTCGAATTTTGTTAAATTTATGCGTTATAATACCACGTCCATTTCTATTTGTTAATCTGTATTCATTTATTTTACTACGCTTGCTATAGCCATTTTCAGTGGCAGTCAATATATAGCAATTTTGCTCTGGTACAATTAACGAAACAACACTTTCATGTTTTGTTAACCTAATTGACATTACTCCTTGTGATTGCCTGCTTGTTATTTTTATTTTGTCAGTTGTAAATCGTATTGTTTTTCCAGTGTTAGAAAAAATCATTAATTCTGTATATCTGTTTATTATTTTTATGTCAACTAATTTATCGTTTTTATTGAGAGTTATAACTTTGATTCCATTAGTTTTTATTTTTTTTAATTCTATGACAGATATGATTTTTATTAAACCATTTAGTGTTAATATAACTATATATTTATCTTTATTTTCTTCTAAATTTAATGATATAAATTTTTTTATTTTATCTGATTCATCCATATTTATAATGTTTGTAAGTAATGTCCCTCTCATAGATTTATCTGATAATGATAATTTATATAATTCTATAATATATAATTTGCCATTTTCTGAAAAGCAGAATAAAGATTCAATATTTGTTCCTAATGTAAAAATAACTAAGCTATCATTATATTTAATATATGTTAATGATTCACGACCTTTTCCACCTCTATGTTGACTTTTATAATCAGTTATGTTTTGAATTTTTAGATATCCATTATTTGATAATAATATAATAACAGGTTTTTTTTCTACTAAGTCTTTAGGTTGTATAGACACAGTATTTAAAAAAATTTTAGTTTTTCTTTTATCAAAAAATTTGTTTTTTATAAAAATAAACTCGTTTTTCATTATGTTGTAAATTAAATTATCATTCAATAAAATTAATCTGTAGTAAATATAATCTTTTAGAAATAATATATAATCGTTAATTGCAAAATTTTTTTCAATTTTTATTAATCTGCTTAATTTTGTATTAAGAATTGTCTGGATCTGTATATCAGAAAAATTATATGATTTAGTTTTATTTAAATAAATTTTTACTAAGCCAAATCTTTTTAAATTTATTATAGAGGTGTTCTCGCGTAATAAAGTTGGTACCTCTTTTTTAAAATCTATAAGTGTTGTGATATTAATTATCAAATTGATTATTTTATGCGTATTAAATAAGATAATGTACAACGGTTCTAAAAGATGCAGTTTATATTTTATTTTTGATATAATATGAATTAAACGACGATATATTATTTCTTTTCTATGTAATATAAATAATTTTATTATATTTTTAATATTTAAAAGCTTAGGCGTGTTATTAACTAAACATAACATATTTATATTAAATGAATTTTGCAAGTTAGTTAAATCATATAATTTATTCAATATAATTTTTATATTTTTATTTTTTTCTATAGATATTAGAATTCTTAATCCATCTTTATCACTTTCGTCTTGTATAAATTTAACCCCATCTAGCCGTTTTTCTTTTATTAAACTTCTTATTTTTGTTAATAGGCGTGTTTTGTTGATTTGATATGGTAGTTCCGTGATTAAAATATTTATAGTTTTACTTTCGTATTTTATAATGGGTTTGGCTTTTACTATTATTTTACCTTTTCCTACACTATAAGTTGCATGTAAATTATTTAATCCATGAATACTTCCATAAGTAGGAAAGTCTGGTGATAAAATGTATTTCAGTAAAGTATTTATAGTTACATCTGGATTTTTAATATAAACTAAACAGGCATTTATAATTTCTGTTAAATTATGAGGAGGAATATTTGTGGCCATACCAACTGCTATTCCACATGATCCATTTATTAATATATTTGGAAACATAGTTGGGAAAATGACAGGATATTTTTCTGTATTATCATAGTTATTGATATAATCTACTGTAAAAAAGTCTAAATCTTTTAACATATATTCTGACAATTCAGACATTTTTATTTCTGTATAACGCATAGCAGCTGGAGAATCGCCATCTATAGATCCAAAATTTCCTTGTCCATCTATTAAGGGATATCTTTGTACAAATGTTTGAGATAATCTTACTATACTATCGTATACAGCTGTATCACCATGTGGGTGATACTTTCCTATTACATCACCTACTATTCTTGCCGATTTTTTATAATTTTTGTTGAAATTATTATTTAATTCTTTCATAACAAATAATGTTCTTCGATGTACAGGTTTTAAACCATCTCTTACATCAGGCAAAGCTCTACCAATTATTACACTTAGTGCATAATTTAAATATGAATCAATTAATTCATTTTCTATAAAAATATTAGTAATAATATTAGTGTTTTTCATATTATAAGTTTTTTTTATTTGTTACAAAATAAATTTATTTTTGTTTGTATAATATATGATTATAATAAAATATCATATAAATTTATAATTATAAAATTATTATATTTTAATAGTGTTTTTTAAATTTTTCTTTATAATTAATATATAAAAATTATGAATATTGATGCTCTAATTATTTTTGAAAATACAAATTTTATCATTGTAAATAAACCTGTAAATATATCTGTGCATAGTGGAAGTAAAAATGTCACTGGATTAATAGATCTGTTTCAAAATAATATTAAATACAGTAATATAAAATTAAAATTAGCGCATAGATTAGATAAAAACACTACTGGATGTTTAATTTTATCTAAAAATGATAAATTTTTAAATAAATTTCATGATATATTAAAATATAAACGTGTAAAAAAAGAATATCATGCTTTAGTTTATGGTAAAACACAATTAAATTTTAATATCATTACAAACCAAACTTTTCTTAATAGTTATAATAATAAGATTAAAAAGATTGATGTAGCAATAGAAACAAGATGTGAAACTATTGATTATTATATTAATTGTTCTTTAATAAAAATTTTTTTTGTCACAGGCAAATTACATCAAATCCGTATACATTTAACATCAATTGGGAATCCCATTATTTGTGATCCAAGATATGGTAATTTAGTCTTAAATAAAAATATTTTCAAGACTGGGATGCATTATATTTTTTTACATGCTAGTAGTATTGCATTCGAGTGTCCTTTAACATTTGAATTTTTTTCTATAAAAGCTGATTATAACAGTTATTTTAAAAAAGGAATCACTTTCTTTAAGATGGAGCGCAAATGGTAGAATGTAATCACATAACTGATTTAGTTATTAAAAATATTAGTGAAAAAACAATAAAGACTAGACTAGCAGTTTTTTTAAAGACAACATTTTTTTCTATAGGAGTTATTTTTATAATATTTATTTTTAATAGTATTAATATAACAAAAAAATGGCAAAATAATGATCATATTGCAATTATTGAATTAAATGGTATCATAGATTATGAAAATAGTTTAAATGCCAAACATGTCATTATAAAATTAAATAACGCTTTTTTTAATTTTTATTCTAAAGTTTTAATTATAAAAATTAATAGTCCCGGCGGAAGTCCAGTGCAAGCAAGTTTAATTTATAATCATATTAAACGTCTAAGAAAAATATCAAATAAACCAATTTATTCTGTTATAGAAGATATAGGTACATCAGGCGCTTATTTGATTGCGTTAGCTACTGAGAAAATATATTGTAATCCAACTAGTCTGGTTGGATCTATTGGAGTTGTTGTTGCATCATTTGGCTATGTTGAGATGTTAAGAAAGTTTGGTATTGAACGTAGAGTCTATAAATCTAGTAAATATAAAGTTTTAATAGATCCATTTTTAGAAACAATACAAGATGAAGTAGATATAATACAACATAATATTAATATAATTAATAAATACTTTATAAATATTGTAAAAAAGAATAGACATGAGAAATTAAATGAAAATTACGATGTTTTTACAGGAACTTTTTGGGTTGGTAGAGATGCTTTGATGGTAGGTTTAGTGGATGGATTTTATGATATTTATACATTAAGTTATGATGTAATTAAAATCACTAATATTATATATTATAACAATGATTTGTCAAATTTTTTTTCATTTTTTAAAAATTAAATACAGGAAATGCTATGGCTGTTCAAAAAAGTAAAAAGAGTAGAGCTAAAAGAAATTCAAGAAGAAATACAAGCGATATATTTAAATTACCATGTTTAGTAACAAATAAAGAATTAAATGAGGTACATATAAGACATTTTATAACTAAATCAGGATGGTATAAAAATAAAAAAATACTTAATGTAAAAGAAAAAAATAAGAAAGATAATAGTAATGCAATAAAGTAATTTCAATTAATTAGGATTGAACTATATTATATAAATATCTTTAAAAAAAAGAAAAATATGATTAAAATTAATATATTTTAAAGGAGCAAAAAAATGACTGATACATTTGAAAGAATTAAAAAAATTATAACGGAAATTCTAGATATCGACGAGAATAAAATAACTGAATCAGCGTCATTAGCATCTGATTTAAACATTGATTCTTTAGATAATGTTGAATTTATAATGGCGCTAGAAGAACAATTTGAAATAGAAATTCCTGATGAAGACGCAGAAAAAATTTTAACTGTGAAAGATGCTGTAGATTATATTCATGATAAATTAGCCAAAAAAGAAGATTTATAATTAAACTATGATCCCATATTTATGGGATCTGTTATTGTTATTAATTAAATATGTCTGATAAATTTTTTATAAGTTTATTATTTGAAGTTTTATTTTTATAACTATCCTCGTAACATTCTTTATTAATTGATTTAAAAATACCTACCGGTAAAGGTATGTTATTATAGCCTAAATTTATCATAAGTAATTGTATAATATTTTCTTCATCTGATATGTGGTGTAATATATTTTCATATTTTATATTAACTAAATTATCTATAATCAGTTTATAATCTTTGATTATTAATGTTTTTTTTTCTTTTATACCAAAAATTAATGGTGAGTTGTTTTTTAAAAATAATAAATTTTCATTTTTATTTTCTTTGTCAGTGAATTTTGAATATACTCGGTCATTAAATATATTGCAATTTTGTAATACTTCTATAAATGATGTTCCTTTATGATTTATTGCTGAATTAATAACATCTTTTGAATTTGTACTGTCTGTATCAATTATTCGTGCTACAAATGATGTTCCTGCGTTAAATATTAACGAGAGGGGATTAATTGGCGTTTCAATTGATCCGTACGGCGACGATTTAGTTATAGAGTTTGGATTTGATGTTGGTGAGTATTGTCCTTTTGTTAAAGCATAAACTTTATTATTTATAAATAATATATTAATATTCATATTACGTCTGACTAAATGAAGTAAGTGGCTTAATCCTATACTGAATCCATCACCATCACCAATAACTAACCAAATATGTAAATCAGGTCTTATTAATCTTAATCCTGTTACAACAGCAGGTGCTCTGCCGTGCAATGTATGAAAGCCATTAGTGTTCATATAGTACGGAAATCTTCCAGAACAGCCTATGCCTGATACGAACACTACATTTTTTGTTTCAAAATTTAGATATGATAAAGTTTTTTGCATGGAATTTAAAATAGAATAATTTCCACAACCTGGACACCATTTTACTTCTTTCTTTGATTCAAAATAATTGTCTTTATTCATTATTAGAATTAATAATATTTATTATTTGTGATGTTAAGTAATTTAAATTAAATGGATTACCAGAAATTTGATTAATAGAATTAATTGGCAAGAGATATTCAGCTTTTAATATTAAAGCTAATTGACTTAAATTCTCTTCTATAACTAATAAGATTTTAAAATTATAAATTATTTTTTTTATATCTGTATGTAATGGATATATATAATTTATACATAATAATGAAACTGATTGATTTATTGAATTATGTAAGGTGTTATATAATGTTTTTACAATACCATATGAGCTACCCCATGTTATTAACAATATATCACCAACAAGTTGCCCTTCTATATTTAACTTGGCATATAATTTTGTGACATCTAATAATATTTCGTTTCTTTGTAAAACCATTTTTTGATGGTTATCCGGATCATGTGAAACATTTGACTTATCATCTCTTTCTAATCCTCCAATACAAATTTGGAAATTGTTATTTCCTGGTACAATCCAGGAATTTAAATAATCAAATGAATTAGAAATATTTATATTTTTTGCTTTTAATCTTTCAAAATCGAATTTTATTATATTTTTTATTTCAGTTAAATCAGGTGGTTCCCACAATTCACAGCTATTTGCTAAATTAGCATCTGATAATACAATAATTGGGCCTAAATAAGATATAGCAAGACAAAATGCTTCTATTATACACCAGAAACAAGAACTTGGCGAATTTGGAGCTAAAACAATAATACGACTTTCACCATGTCTTCCAAAAACTGATGCGAGTAAATCTGTTTGTTCAGACTTTGTAGGTATCCCAGTAGATGGACCACATCTTTGAATGTTTAATATTACTGTTGGTAATTTTGCCATTATTGATAAGCCTATTCCTTCTTGCATTAAATCTAAACCTGGACCACTTGTAGATGTAAAAGATAATGCACCACCATAAGATGCCCCTAAAACTGCATTTATTGAAGCAATTTCATCTTCTAATTGAATTATTTTTATATTATCATTGGCATATAAAGTCAATTCGTGTAAAATATCAGATGCTGGAGTTATTGGATAGTTAGCTGAAAATAAAGGAAGATCAAACAATAAAGAGCTTGTTATAGCACCTAATACAAAAGCTTTGTTTCCAGAAAGCTTAATTGAAGTGGTTGTAGTATTTTTAAAAGAAGGGATAACTATTGTATATGGTAATAATTCAATTGTATCTGCGTAATTGAACCCAGCTAATAGTGCTAACCTATTTGCCTCATATAATTGTTTATCTTTTTTGAATTTTTTTTGTAACCATAAAATAATGTTTTCTGTAGTTCTATTAAATAACCAACAAATGATACCTAAAATAAAAAAATTTTTACAGCGTTTTGCTGTTGATACAGAATCAATTAAAAATTTTACACATTCATACGTCAATTTAGTTAATGATATTTTTATTGTTTTATAGTTTTTAAGATAATCATCTAAAAGTGGATTCTTTTCGAAACCAGCACGTTTTAAATTTTTATCGTTAAATGTATCAATATCTATTATTATTATACCAGATTTTTTTAGTTTTATTAAACTTACTTTTAATGCTGCTGGATTAAAAGCAATTAATATATCTATTTCATCGTCAACTGCATATAACTTTTTACTTGATATAGCTAATTGAAATGAAGACACCCCCACTATAGAACCAGCTGGAGCTCTTATTTCTGGTGGAAAATCAACAAATGTGTATATGTCATTGGCAGAAATCAATATACTGGATTCTGAAAATTGATTACCTAATAATTGAATACCATCTCCTGAGTCTCCTGAAAATCTTATTACTATTTTTTCTATGGAAATTTTGTGCATAATACGTGCAAGCTAACTTTTTATTTAGTATAAAAAAAAAATGTAGTATACTCAAACTACAATTTATTCGTAATTTAATTAATATGTTAGAACATAATAAAAATATAAAATATTCAGAAATATTAATAACTAAAAAAGACTTACCATTAGCATGTCCAGTTAAGCAAACATGGGATGGTCATCCTAAAATCTATTTAAATATAATAGATAAAAAAATAACTAAATGTCCATATTGTGGTATAAAATATAGATTAATAGAATAATTAATATTTTCTTTGTATTATAAAATCTGATAAATGTATACATAAATCTAAAAATTTAGATTTTTCAAATTTAGATAAAGCTTTTTTAGCTTTATCTATATGATATAATGCTAGATCAAATGTATAATCTAATGAATTTGATTTTATAATAAATTCTTTTATAGATTTAAATTCTTCTTGTGAGTTTTTAAAAAAAATATCAAGAATTTGTGTTTTTTTGTGGTGATTTTCATTTATTAATTTTATTATAGGTAATGTAAGTGTTCCGCACAATAAATCATTGCAAAGATTTTTACCGAATTTTTCATCATCTGTAAAATAATCTAACATATCGTCTATTAATTGATAAGCTATACCGAAATGTATACCAAATAAGTAAGCGTTGGTTAATTTTTCATTAGTTGTTTTTGTTAAAATAGCGCTTGATAATGCAGATGCTGCAAATAATTCTGCTGTTTTACATCTGATGATGTCTAAATAATCAAATTCTGTTATGTTAAAGTTTTTTTTATGACTTAATTGTTTAATCTCTCCTTCAGACATGATATTAGTAGTGTTTGCCATTAATTTAAGAATATTTGTATTTTTTATTTCAACCATCATTTTAAATGATTTCGTGTATAAAAAATCACCTACTAATATTGCTTCCTTATTTCCCCATACTTGATTAATAGTTAAGATACCTCGTCTTTTTTCAGATGTGTCTACTACGTCATCATGAAGTAATGTGGCTGTATGTATTAATTCTATTATGCTCGCTACTATAATGTTTTTATGCGTGTGCTGTTTGAGTATTTTACTAAATAAAATGTGAATTAAAGGCCTTACTCTTTTTCCTCCGTGCAAACTTAAATAAGTTCCTATATTATTTATTAGAGAAACATTTGTTGTTAAACTGTTTTTTATTATATTAGTTATTTCTTCTAATTCTATTTTTAATTCTGATTTTATATCATCAAATATCATGTTTTCACCTTTGTTGCTTGTAGTTTTTTTAAAAAAATTATACACTTTCACTACATTATTTTATATATAATTTTGTGATGAGTAACATTTTACAATCAAATAATTATAAATCAAAATCGTATATTTCAAGTTTTAAAAACGTTGCACTTTTATCGAAAGATGATGAGTATATTTTAGCAAAAAATTTTAAAGATAAACATGATATTAATGCTGCTAAAAAGTTAGTTGAATCTAACTTAAATTATGTTGTCAAAATAGCAAAAAATTATCAAGGATATGGAATAATAGTTAAAGATTTAATTCAAGTTGGGGTTATTGGACTAATGAAAGCTGTTAATAATTTTGATCCTGACAAGAAGAACAGATTAATTTCTTTTGCCATTTATTGGATAAAATCTGAAATACATGATTATATTATTAAAAATTTAAAAATAGTAAAGTTTACTAATACAAAAAATCAAAAAAAATTATTTTTTAATTTAAAAAAAATAAGAAAAGCAGGCTTATTTAATAAAAATGAAAAAAAGGTTATAGCTAATCTTTTAAATGTTCATAAAAGAGATATAGATCATATAGAATCAAGTTTAAGAAAGAAAGATTTATCTATTTATGAGAAAGAAGATAATAATGGAAAAATTAGATTTAATGATTTTTTATTTCATACTCAAACTGATCCATTGAGTATAGTAGAAAAATGCGATTGGTTAAAGTATGTAAATAGAGAATTTAAAGATATATATGAAACATTAGATAAACGCAGTAGAAAAATTATATTTTACAGATTATTATATAAAAAAAAATATACATTAAAAGAATTAGCTAGTATGTATAATATATCCTCTGAGAGAATAAGGCAGTTAGAAAAAAATGCATTAAATAAATTAAAACTTAAATTAAATATAGAAACTAAGAATTTTTAAAATATTAAAATGAATATTAATGATCTAAAAAAGAAAACAATATCAGAACTATTAAATATAGCAAAAGAATTGAATATAAATGACATTGGTAGAGTAAAAAAACAGGAAATAATTTTTACTATACTTAATGAAAAAGCGAAAAATGGAGAAGATGTATATGGAAAGGGATTCTTAGAAATATTAAATGATGGTTTTGGATTTTTAAGGTCGTCTGATAGTTCTTATCTTGCTGGACCAGATGATATATATGTTTCACCAAATCAAATAAAAAAATTTAAATTACGCACTGGCGATGAATTAAAAGGAAAAATTAGACCACCTAGAAACGGTGAGCGTTATTTTGCTTTATTAAAAGTTGATGAAATTAACAATGAAATTCCTGAAATAGAAAAAAACAAGATTGTTTTTGAAAATCTTACTCCACTTCATGCTTGTAATAAGTTTGTTTTGGAAACTGGAAATGGTAGTGTTGAAGATTTAACATCAAGAATAATAGACATAATTGTTCCTATAGGTAAAGGACAAAGAGCACTGTTAGTATCTCCGCCTAAAGCTGGCAAAACAATAATGTTGCAAAATATAGCATCTTCTTTAACAATAAATCATAAAGAAAGCATTTTGATAATTTTGTTAATTGATGAAAGGCCAGAAGAAGTTACTGAAATGATGCGATCTGTGAAAGGTGAAGTTATAGCGAGTACATTTGATGAACCAGCTACTAGACATATACAAGTTGCAGAAATGGTGATAGAAAAAGCAAAAAGGTTGGTGGAACATAAAAAAGATGTGGTAATATTATTAGATTCTATTACTAGATTAGCTAGAGCTTATAATACTGTAGCACCTTTGTCTGGTAAAGTTTTGACAGGTGGTGTTGATGCTAACGCTTTACAAAGACCGAAAAGATTTTTCGGAGCTGCTAGAAATATTGAAGAAGGAGGAAGTTTAACAATTATCGCAACAGCTTTAGTTGAAACAGGATCGAAGATGGATGATATAATATTTGAAGAATTTAAAGGTACTGGTAATTCAGAAATATATTTAGATAGAAAAATATCTGAAAAAAGAATTTATCCGGCTATTAATATAGTAAAATCTGGCACTAGGAGAGAAGAATTACTTACAGATTTTAATGATTTACAAAGAACTTGGTTATTAAGAAAAATATTACACTCTATGGAGGATACAGAATCAATGAAATTTTTAATTAAATATCTTAAAGATTCAAAAACCAATGATTTGTTTTTTGAATCAATGAAATTTAAAATGAGTTAAATGAATTATGTTTTACGATTTTTTTTTAAAGAATATTATAATTTTTATATTATTATTTAGTTTTGCATCAATGTTAGTTTGTTTTGAACTTTATCAATTTTTTAGATCCAAAAATATAGTAACTGTAGTTGAAGCATTAAAATTGATAAATGATGATAAAGCTATAATAATAGATTTAAGAGCACCGAAAGATTTTAAAAGTTGTCATATAATTAATTCAATTAATTTACCTATGACTGAATTAGAAAAAAATATTTTTTTAATTAAGAAATATCAGTCAAAAGTTATAATTTTAATATATTATAACAATCGTATGTTAAAAAATATTTTATATCTTACACAAACATTAGATAATTTTGATATAAAATATTTTAAAAATGGATTAAAGGAATGGATAGATCATGGTATGCCTGTTAAACATTCAGATTAATTTTTTTATATAAAGTTATCTTTGATTAAATCATATGTAAATGCACTTTGTTATTTTGATTGATTTTATTTATATGAGAATAGAAAAAAAAAATGATAACTAAACAGATAAAACGATTAATATTACTTGAACAGCATAGGCAGGAAAATTCTATTAATTTAATAGCATCAGAAAACTATATGAGTCTTGATTATTCTAAACTTGAAACTTCTATTTTATCTACTAAATATGCAGAAGGATATCCATCAAAAAGGTATTATGCTGGATGTAAGTATATTGATTTGATAGAAAACATAGCAATAAAAACTTGCAAAAAGTTATTCAATGTAAAATATGTTAATGTACAACCACATTCTGGTTCTCAAGCCAATCAAGCTGTGTATATGGCTTTATGTAGTGTTTATGATACGATTTTAGGATTAAATTTAAAACATGGAGGTCATTTAACTCATGGGTATTCGTCAAATTTCTCTGGGCATTTTTATCATGCGGTTGGATATAATTTAAATAATAATTATTATATTGATTATGATGATATAGAAAAACAAGTGCATGATATAAAACCAAAATTAATAATTGGTGGTGCTTCAGCTTATTCAAGAGTGATAAATTGGAAAATATTAAAAAATATAGCAAAAAAATATAATGCTTTTTTGTTAGCAGATATATCACACACAGCTGGGTTAATAGCTACTAATATTTATCCTTCACCTGTTGCTTATGCAGATTTAATAACTTTAACTTTACATAAAACATTACGTGGACCGAGAGGAGCTGTAATATTAACTAATAATAAAAATTTAGCGTCTTTAGTAAATAAAGCTGTTTTTCCAGGAATACAAGGCGGTCCATTTATGAATGTTATTACTGCAAAATCATTATGTTTTAAGAAAGCAATGCTTAATGACTTTCACCAATATCAAAAACAAGTAATCAAAAATGCTAAAGATTTGTCATATTTTTTACAAACTTATGGATTTGATATAGTTTCTAATGGCACAGATTCTCATATGTTCCTTATTAATTTAACTAATTTAAATTTAACAGGGATCGAATCAGAAAGAAAACTTGAAAAAGCAAATATAATTTTAAATAAAAATACACTTCCAAACGATTTAACATCCTCTAACGTTTGTGGTGGTGTTAGAATTGGCACAGCTGCTGTAACAACAAGGGGATTTGGGAAAAATGAAATGGTATTAATAGCTGATTGGATTTATTGTATTTTAAAAAAAAAAAATAATGTCTACAAAATTAAAAAAGATGTTATTAACTTGTGTAAAAAATTTCCTATAAACAAAAAATTATGACAAAGAAACATGATAAAATTTATAAAACAAAAGTATTAATTTTGCAAGGTTTGTATAGTTGGTATCTAAATCGTTCTTGTTTAATAAAAATAGATCATTTTTTATTTGAGAGAACAAATTTAAATAATGTTTGTTATCACACATTTATGTATTTTATAAAAAATATTATAAAAAAAGATCTTATTCTGACTGTTATATTAAACAAACATTCTTGCAAAATTATTAATAGTAATTTGGTAGAATTAATAATATTAAAAATGGTTATATTTGAAATTTTTTTTTGCAATAAAAGACAACTAAATATAATTGTATCGGAGGCTTTGTATTTGGCAAATAAATTTAGTTCTAAACGCAGTTACAAATTAATAAAAAATGCTGGTAATAATATAATACTTGATTATGTTTTTTTCAAATTATTATTTAAATAATTTAATTATATTTATGTTTAATTCTTTTAAAGCTAGATATGTAGCTTTATATTTTAAATCTTGTTCTGATAGTTTTATTTTACCTAATGATATATTTTGAGCTTTTTTTGATACAAGTAAAACTAATTCAAATTTGTTTGCAGCGTTTTTTAAGCAAGTTTCTATTAATAGTTTACACATAGTGTTCATAGTTTCCTTAAAAAATATTCTTGTATATTAAATGTTAATTTTTTTATGCCAGTTTTATTATATAATGATATAAAAAAAATATTTCTATAATTAAATTTACTTATAATTTTTATATATATATTTTTATAAGAAATGTTAGAAATTAAATCAATTTTATTTATTATTAACCATTTTTCTTTGTTAAATAACAATTTATTAAATTTTTTTAATTCATTATTTATAATAATTATAGCTTTAAAAAATTGTTTGTTAGTTGTTATAGTTAATGAATCCACAATATGAAATAATAATTCAGTTTTTGACAAATGCTTTAAAAATGTAAATCCTAATCCTTTTCCTAATGAAGCTTTTTGAATTATTCCTGGAATATCTGCTATGATGATTCTATTTTTGCTTGAATTTTTTAATTCACCAAGATGTGGATGTAATGTTGTAAATTCATAGAAATCAACTTTTGATTGAGCGTTTGTTAATTTATTTAAAAATAATGATTTTCCTGCATTTGGATAGCCTAATAATCCTATATGCGCTAGCAAATATAATTCTAAATGTAAAAATTTTAATTTTGATATTTCACCAAGTGTCTTGCTGTTGATATTTTTATTTTTAGAAAAATTATTTCCTATACCACCAGTGCCGCCTTTAATAATAAGTAAAAAATAGTCATGATTTATTATTTCACCTAAACAAACTTTTCTTTCATTATCATATACAAATGTACCTAATGGTACATTTATATATAGATTATTGCCATTTTTACCTGTTTTACAATTTTTTTTACCAGGCCACCCATCTTGTGCACGATATTTTGCTTTAAGTATTAATTTATATAATGTAGAACAATTTTTGTTTCCGCAGATATATACATTACCACCATTTCCTCCGTTTCCGCCATCTGCTGTTGTTTTTCTATTTTTTATATTAGAAAAACTAATTAATCCATTACCACCATTTCCAGATGCTACATAAATATCTATTTCATCAATAAATTTCATATATTAATTTTCTAAAATAGAAACATATGTTTTTGATTCTTTAATATTATATTTAAATTGAATATAACCATTTTTTAATGAATATAACGTATGATCTTTTCCTAAGCCAACATTTTTACCATTATGAAATTTTGTACCTCTTTGTCTTATTAATATATTACCGCTTAAAACAAATTGACCACCAGATTTTTTAATACCCAATCTTTTTGATTTTGAGTCTCGCCCATTTCTAGAACTACCTCCAGCTTTTTTTTGTGCCATAAATCACCCATTAATTAATGTTTTTAATACCAATTATTTTAAGTAATGTGTATTTTTGTCTATGTCCTATTTTTTTAATATGATGTTTTCTTCTTTTAAATTTTAAAATTATTTTTTTATCATCTTTTATGTGTTTTAATACTTCTAATAAAATAATTTTATTTTTTATAAAAGGCTTTCCTACTGTTGTTTCGTTATTTTCATTTAAAAATAATATTTTATCTATTTTTATGATTTTACCTGTTTCGATATTTAAAAAATCAACTTTAAAAGATAAATTATCTTTTATTAAGTATTGTTTATTTCTATCTAAAATTATTGCATACATTTAAACCTCATTTTTTTCTTAAATTATAAGTATATATATCTTTTAAATTTATTTCAAAACAATTTTTAGCAAACCATTTTTTATCATTATTTTTCATATATATTAATTCTTCATACAAGTCATTAATTTCAAAATTATAGCATGGAGATTTTGAATAAATATTATTAATAAAAATTTTTATGACATTGCTATCAAATCTGCTGTTAGAAAAATATATAGTTATATTTTTTGAAAAATAATTTAATAGCTCAATTAATAATTTTTCCCAGTTTATAAAAAATTTGTATAATACTACTGGCACGGTAGTTAATAAAATAATATTATTATTATTTTTTAAATTAAAGCCATATAATGAAAAAAAATTATTATAATTGAATATGGATGACGTTTCTTTTGAGTTTGAACAAATTAATGGTAGTATTTCTTGCGAAGACAAAGTATGATAGTCTTTGAATTCTTTAATACATGTTTTAACGATTATTTGTTCTCTTACTGTATGTAAAGATGAAACATGCAGTTGATTGTTAACTTGAAATAGAATTAATGTGTTATTTAATATTGTTAAAATCTTGTTTTCAGATTTAAATAATATATTATGACTTATATTTGTATTAACTGTATAATAATCATCATTATTATCTATGTTATGATTTATATTAGTTATACCAGTATTAATATTAAAAAAAAATTTATAATCGTATATGAATGTATTTACTAAATTATAAAAAAATTTATAAAAAAAATTTTGATCTTTAAATAATATATTTAATTTATTATTATCCAAATTGATGTTAAATAAATTAAATGGCATAGTTAAATAAATACAATATCCTATAGCAATTTTTTTTTTAATAGTAGTTAAAAATGTTTCAAAAATATCGTCAAGTACATCTACTTTAACAAATCTATTATTAATAAATAAATATTTAAATAAAAATTTTTTTTTTTTGTTAGTTCCAAATGTTATAAACCCTGTAGTTTGAATATTAATTTGAGCATAATTTATATCAATTGAATTATTAATGAATTTATTTTTTATTATTTTTTTTATTCTGTTTACTTTGCTTAAATAATCATTGCATATCGGAAAATTAAATATTTCGCGCGAGTTTTTATATAATATAAAATGTTTATCAAAATTAGCTAAAGCTATATATTTAAATGTATGATATAAACGCGATATATTGTGTTTAGAAATATTTTTAGCTGTTACAGACGTTCCGTTAATTGCACCATTAGGTTCTAACACGAATATCTTAGAAATTTTATTAAAAGATATTTTCCATGAATATTCTTGTTCAACAGGTTTCGAAGATATGTCTAAATCACATATAGTATTAATAAGATACAGACTTTCTCCTTTAAATCCATATAGTTTAATGTTAGTTAAATCTTTTAATTTGGTTATTTTACTTGTATGATATCTTAAACATAATTTTTGCAAATCATTTTTTTTAATACCAGTACCATTATCTATAACTTTGATTTTTTTAGTTACTGTATCTATATTAATGATAATTCGAGTACTATCAGCGTCACAACTGTTTTCTAATAACTCTTTAAGAATAAATGTAGAATTATGAGAAACAGCACTTATTAAAAATTTTTTTATAATATTTTCTGGTAGTGTAATTATTTTATTATACATTGTTAATTATTATACATAGAATATTGTTTATATAGTATAGTAAATATTTAAAATACATCTATTACATAGTTTAATTAATGATGGAATCAAAGTGTGATACCAACATCTTTCACATTTTATTTTTGCACTTTTTTCCAATATAAAATAAAACCCCAAAATGTTTGAATTTATTTTTTTTTCTTTAAGTTGTTTAATTTTTAATAAATTGATATGTGAGAGTTGTAAAAATAAGTTAAGATTGATTAGAACACTATTTATTAAATTATACCAATAATTGTTACAATAAATATTAATTATCATTTCTAGCAATGAACCACTTTTTATGTTTTTTCTTATAGTTTCATATGATTTGTTTATCTCATCTTTTAAGTAAAAAAGTTTTTTCAACACTAAATTGTTAAAAATGTTATTTTTTTTTAAATATTTAAACAAAATAAAATCTATATTAAATATGGAATTAAAAACACAAGCGGAATCTTTAAATATAAGATAATTCCATGCTTCATCTGTTGTAAAACTTAGTATCGGTGAAAAAATTTTTAGTAAATTATATATAATATAAAAAAATATAGCTTGAACATATTTGCGCGATTTGTTATATGAGTTAGTAACATATAATCTATCTTTTACAATATCTATGTATTTTATTCCTAAATCGTTTATACAAAAATTATATAATTTTTTGTAAGCTAAATGAAAATTATAGTGATAATAGTCATTCAAAATTTCATTTTTGAGACGATAAAATTTTTCTAATATCCATAAATCAAGTTTGAATAAATCTTTTATTTTTATAACATCATGAGTATTAAAATCATAAATATTAGCCAATAAAAATCTAAATGTATTTCTTATTTTTCTATACGAATCACATATTCTTGCTATTATTTCATTAGATATATTTATATCTATTATATAATTTACGGAAGATACCCATAATCTTAAAACATCAGCTCCATATTTATTTATTATATCATGCGGCGATATTACATTATTTAAAGATTTCGACATTTTTCTATTTTTTTCATCAAGTATAAATCCATGACTAATGATTTTTTTATAAGGTATTTGATTTAAATTTAATGTCGAATTTATTAATGAAACTTGAAACCAACCTCTATATTGATCAGTTCCTTCAACACATAAATCATATGGTAATTTATATGAATATGTATCATTTAAATATTTATAAACAACACTAGAATCAAACCATACATCAAGAACATCATTTATTTTTTTATAATTTTCTTTATCAATTGAAAATATTTTAAATACATCTAATTTATACCAAAAATCTGTGCCGTATTTTTTAACAAACTTAAGTGTTTTATAAAGAATATTAAATGTTAAAGGATGTAATTCATTATTTTTATTTATAAATAACATTATTGGAATACCCCAAAAACGTTGCCTGGATATACACCAATCCATACGATCTTTAAACATACTTTTCATTTTATAAGAACCATATTCAGGAATCCAGTCAATAAAATTTTCTATTAAATAATATAGTTTGTTTTTTATATATTTATTTGTAACATTTAAAAACCATTGTTGCGTTGTTCTAAATATTACTGGTGTTTTATGTCTCCAACAAATTGGATAACGATGTAGTACTATTTCATGATGTAATAAACAATTGCTGGTATATAAACATGCCATAATTTTTTTATTAGCTTCTAAATAGTATAAATTTTTAAATTCGTCTACTGAGTCATAAAAAAATCCAGATGTGTCTATATTATTTATAAGTGGTAATTTGTATTTTAACGCTATTTTGTAATCATCAAACCCATACGCCGGTGCTATATGTACACATCCTGTGCCAGAATCATTTTTAACATGATCACTAAAAACAATATTCACAAATTTTTGATATAACGGGTGTTTAATTATAGTTTTCTCAAAAAATTTCGCGTTAAAATGTTTCAATATTACATAATTAGTAATTTGTATTTTTTCTAATACTTGAACTAATAATTCTGAGTTTATAATATACCCTATATTTTTAGATGTTATTAAACTGTATTTAAAATTTTCATTAAGAGCTATTGCTTCATTAAAAGGTAATGTCCATGGAGTTGTAGTCCATACTAAAAATCCAATTTTTAAGATATTAAATTCGTCTAAAATATTTTTTAAATTTTCACATTCAAAAAAAATATAAATTGAATCGGATGATTTTATAGTATATTCAATTTCTGTTTCAGCTAAAGCTGATTTACAATCAAAACACCAATAATTTGGTTTGTATCCTAAATATATATGATTATTTTTTAACATTTTAATGAAACTGTCTATTATTACTATTTCAAAAGATTTATTCATAGTTTTATAAATAGAATTCCAATTGGCGAATACTCCTAATCTTATAAAATCTTTTTTTTGTATGATTATTTGAGAATTTGCATAATTTTTACATAATTTCCGAAAATTTATATTTTTATTAGTTATTTGTTTTTCTACGTTTAATTCTATTGGTAATCCATGACAATCCCAACCTGGTATAAAATTAACATTATAACCACATAATAATTTAAATTTGCAAATAAAATCTTTTAAAATTTTATTTAACGCATGGCCAATATGAATAGGTCCGTTTGCATATGGCGGTCCATCGTTTAGTATGAATTTTCTTTTATTATTATCAGCATAAAAAAAATAATTATCCCACATTTTTAATGTTAAAACTTCTGAATTAGATAATGATGCTTTCATGGAAAAATCAGTTTTTGGAAGATTTAATGTAAATTTATATTCCATTTTTATCCTTTTAAAAAAAATTAAATTTATTTAAATTTAATTTGATAATTGTTAAATAAAATGATATTATATAAAAAAGTAAATAATAAACAATAAAATGAAAAATAATGATTAAACCATGCTGACGTAGCTCACGTGGTAGAGCAGCTGATTTGTAATCAGCAGGTAGTAGGTTCAAGTCCTATCGTCAGCTAGTTTAGTTATTTTTTTTTTATTTCAGGAGGAATGCCCGAGTGGCCAAAGGGAGCAGACTGTAAATCTGATGATCGTATTGATCTTCGTAGGTTCGAATCCTACTTCCTCCACAAAAAAATAATTTTTAGCGGATGTAGTTTAATGGTAAAACTTTAGCCTTCCAAGCTAATAACGTGGGTTCGATTCCCATTATCCGCTAATATTTTGCCCATATAGCTTAGTGGTAGAGCACTTCCTTGGTAAGGAAGAGGTCACCGGTTCAAGTCCGGTTGTGGGCTAAAAGAAATAAAATTAGGAGAAATTCTGTGTCAAAAGTTAAATTTGAAAGAAAATTACCTCATATCAATGTTGGTACAATAGGACATGTTGATCATGGTAAAACAACATTAACAGCTGCTATAACAAAAGTCATGGCTAAAAAATATGGTGGTGAGTTTAAAGATTATGGTGATATAGATTCTGCTCCAGAAGAAAAAGAAAGGGGTATAACGATAGCAACAGCTCATGTTGAATATCAATCAGCTAAAAGACATTATGCACATGTTGATTGTCCTGGCCACGCTGATTATATTAAAAATATGATAACTGGAGCCGCTCAGATGGATGGTGCTATTTTAGTTGTTTCAGCAGCTGATGGACCAATGCCTCAAACTAGAGAACATATACTTTTAGCTAGACAAGTTGGTGTACCGAATATTATTGTTTTTTTAAATAAAACAGATTTACTTGATGATAAAGAATTATTAGAATTGGTTGAATTAGAAATAAGAGAGCTTCTATCAAAATATGGATTTTCTGGCGATGATATTCCAATAATTCAAGGGTCTGCTTTGAAAGCGTTAAATGGTGATGTTGATACATTAGGTGAAGAATCTATAGATAAACTAGTCTCTACTATGGATAATTATTTTACAATTCCACCAAGAGATATAGATAAACCGTTTTTACTTCCAATAGAGGATGTTTTTTCTATTTCTGGTAGAGGTACAGTTGTTACTGGTAGGATTGAGCGAGGTGTTATAAAAGTAAATGAAGAAGTTGAAATAATAGGATTACAAGAAACAGTGAAAACAACATGTACTGGTATTGAAATGTTTAGAAAAATTTTAGATGAAGGTAGAGCTGGAGATAATGTTGGTATATTATTAAGAGGAACAAAGAAAGAAGATGTGAGAAGAGGACAAGTTCTTGCAAAACCTAAAAGTATAACTCCACATAAAGATTTCAGGGCTGAAGTGTATGTTTTAAATAAAGATGAAGGTGGTAGACATAGTCCTATTCTTACAGGTTACAGACCTCAATTTTATTTTAGAACAACAGATGTTACAGGTAAAATAAATTTACCTAAAGATGTAGATATGATTATGCCTGGTGATAATACAAATATGGAAATAAATTTAATTTCACCTGTGGCCATGGAAGTTGGACTACGCTTTGCTATTAGAGAAGGTGGAAAAACTATTGGTGCTGGTATTGTTTCTTTAATTTTAAATTAAAACAAAATAGGCTAGTAGCTTAATTGGTAGAGCAACGGTCTCCAAAACCGTCGGTTGTGGGTTCAATTCCCTCCTAGCCTGTTTTAGAATATAACATGTGGTGATATATATGAATTTTTCATATAAGTATGAATTTTTAGTAAAATTGAAAGAAATAAAGAATGAATTTAAACATATATCTTTTCCTACAAAAAGAGAAATAAGTCAAACAATTTTAACTGTTGTAATTTTAATATTATTAACATGTTTATGTTTATGGATTATAGATTCAGTGTTAATTTATATACTTTCAAAATTAATATGAAAAGATGGTATGTTATACATGTAATGTCTAGTAAAGAAGATGAAATAACTAAAAAAATTAAAAAGAAAATATCTGAACAACATATTTCTAATTTATTTGGAAATATTTTAGTGCCGTTTGAAGAGTTTATTGAGATAAAGAGTGGTAAAAAAGAAAAAGGTAAAAGGAATTTTTTCCCTGGATACATTTTTATAGAAATGTCTATGAATTATAGAACATGGTTTTTAGTTAAGCATACTGATCAGGTAATTGGATTTGTAGGTAGTAATGTTGGAACACCAATTGCGGTAAGTAATGAGGAAGTTGAGATGATAATTGAAAAAATGAACCAAAGTTTTTATAAACCAAAACATAAAAAATCGTTTAATTTAGGAGAGATGATTAGAGTTATTGATGGACCATTTTCTGAATTTAATGGTACTGTTGAAGAAATTTATTATTCTAAAAATAAATTATGTGTTGGTGTTTTAATTTTTGGACGATCAACTCCTATAGATTTAAATTTTAATCAAGTAGAAAAATTTTAATATGAAAAAACAAATTGCTAAAATAAAATTACAAATTAAAGCATGCGAAGCTACTCCAAGTCCGCCGATAGGTCCGATGTTAGGCTCTAAAGGTATAAACATTATGAAATTTTGCACTGAATTTAATGATAGAACAAAAAATTTGTTTGGATTAAAAAAAGGTACTATAATAACTGTTGTTATTAATGTATATTCTGACAAGAGTTTTGATTTTAAATTAAAATCTGCAATTACATCTGTTTTAATTAAAAATATTTTAAATATAGAAAAAGGGAGTGCCTTGCCTAATAAGACAAAGATTGCTAAAATTACATATGATCAAATTAAATGTATTGTTGAGCAAAAATGGGATTTGTTTATAAACTCTGAAATATCTGCTATTAAAACAATATGTGGGACTGTGAAAAGCATGGGTATAGAAATTGAGGAACCTAAAATATGAAAAAAAAAAAAGAAATTTTGAAATTGCTTGATAAAAATAGAAAATATGTATTTGATGAAGCTGTAGATGTACTTCGAAGTGTATGCAGCAAAAAATTTGAAGAAACTATAGAAGCTTCTTTATGTTTTAATGTAATGCCAAGAAAAAATATTATAATAAAAGGTTTTTCTGTCTTAAAACATAATATTGGAAAGAAATATAAAATAGCTGTTTTATCTGAAACTTCCGAAAAATTTGATAACTGTGTATTTTTACATGATGATGATTTGAAAAATTTGAATAAAAAAAATATAAGTTTTGATGTTATTTTAACTTCGCCTTTATTAATTGTTAAATTTAGTAAATTAAATAAATTATTGAATAGTAAAGCAATTATGCCTGATGTTAAATATGGAACCGTTACTACAGATGTTTTTGGAATGTTAAATAAATTAAATAATAATTATGTGAAATATAAAATTGATAAAAATTATATCTTAAATATATTAATAGGAAAAATTAATCTTTCTTCTAGTTCTTTAAGAGAAAATTTAGAACAACTTATTGCTGATATAAAAAAACAAAAACCACAAAATTGTAAAAGCGTAAATGTAAAAAGTTTAGTGTTATCTAGTACAATGGGGCCTGGTATTAAAATAGACATAGATTCATTAAATTGTTAATAATTATAACATGAAAACGAATATTATAAGAAAAGAACACATAGTACGAGAAATACAACAATTAGCAGCTGACAATCTTTTAATTGCTCTTGTAAATTTTACAAATGTAACTTCGCTTGAATTAAAAGAAATTAGACAAGAACTGAAGAATAAAAATATTTTTTTAAAAGTTATAAAAAATACTCTTACTAAAAAGGCTTTACAGAATATTGGAAATGAAAAATTAATTAAGTATCTTTATTGTCAAAAGTTATTGATATTTTCTAATGATATTAAACTTTTAGTAACGATATTGTATCAAATGAATAAAATTAATAATAATTTTAAGCTTAGTGCTTTATATTTGTATGATCGTATATATTTTTATGATAATTATTATGAGTTAAGTACAATAGGAACAAAAGAAGCTATGTTAATAAAATTTTTAGTTGTTTTAAAAACACCTATCATAAAATTTATAAATAATATAAAATATCCATATGTAAAGTTAATAACGCTTTTAAAAATACTAGAAATAAATATAAAAGGAGTAAAAAATGTCTATAAATAATGAAGATATAATAAATGCTATATCTAAAATGAATATGTTAGATTTAATGGATTTAATAAAAGAAATAGAAAAGAAGTTTAATATATCAACTGATAATGTTAATATAAAAACTACTTCTAATGTTCAAGCAGAATTAGTGAATGAAAAAGTGGAAGAAAAAACATCATTTACTGTAGAAATGGTTGAATATGGTACTAGCAAAGTTAATGTAATTAAAACAATAAGAACTATTTTAGATTTAGGGTTAAAAGAAGCAAAAGATTTTGTAGAAAATTTACCAGCTACAATTAAGAAAGATATTTCTATACTAGAAGCTGAAAAAATTAAAACCAGTTTAGAAACAGCTGGTGCTAAAATAATATTAAAATAAAGTGTTGTGATATGATAAATAAAACAAATATACTATCATATACAGATAAAAAAAGATTACGTGTTAATTTTGGTGAATACGAGGAAAGATTAAGAATTCCTCACCTTTACTATATACAACTTAAATCGTATTATGAATTCATTAATAAATATAGAAAAAATAAATCATTGTTAGAAAAATTATTACAAAAGACCTTTCCTATTTGTGGAAATAATGAAAATATTCATTTAGATTATTTAAGTTATTCTATTGGAACATGTATATTTACACCATTAGAATGTAAAATGAGAGGTTTAAATTATTCAGCTCCGTTGAAAATCAAAGTTCATTTGTATAATGGAATTAAAAAGAAAGTTAAAAAAACCGATGATATAGAATCGTCTATTCATGATGTTTATTTATTAGACATGCCTTTAATGACAGAGAGAGGTACTTTTATAATTAATGGTACTGAACGAGTTATTGTTTCACAATTACATAAATCTCCAGGATTATATTTTGAAATAGATAAATCAAGAACTGTATCATTAAATAAGCCTTTTTATGTAGCCAGAATAATTCCACATAAAGGTTCATGGTTAGATTTTGAGTTTGATTCTAAAGACTGCTTGGTTGTTAGAATAGATAAAAAAAAGAAAATTTATGTTACAACATTTTTGCGATCGTTAGATTTAGATGACCAAGATATTTTAAAATTTTTTCTCAAAAAACAACATGTTTATTTGACTGATGATGGTGCTAATATTACTGTAGAAAAATTTGATAATATTTGTGATACCGGCAAATCAACTAAAGAAAATTTAGATCAATATGATAAAAATAAATTTTTCGCTGTTACAATAGAAAAATTATTTGGTAATTTAATAGCTTACGATATTATAAATAAAAATAATAATGACTGCATTATTGAAGCAAATACTGTGATAGATGATAATATTATAAAACTTTTAAGAGAAGCAAAGATAAATAATTTTTCTATGATTCATCTTAGTAGTAAAGATTATAATACTTATATGGCTAATACATTAGAACTTGATGATGCTAAAGATAAAAGCGATGCATTAATAGAATTTCAACGAATTTTAAAGCCAGGAGAACCAGCTACAAAAGAAACAGCTAAATATACACTTGCTAATTTGTTTTTTAATGCTGAAAAATATGATTTATCAGATATAGGGCGAATTAAAGTAAATGAAAAATTGAAATTACATTTAACTACAACTACTTTAGCGAAAGAAGATATTATATACACAATAAAAAAACTTATAGATATAAAGGATGATCAAGATCATATAGATGATATAGATCATCTTGGTAATAGGCGTGTTAAAAGTATTGGCGAAGTATTAGATGGGTTATTTAAATTGGCTTTTAGTCGGATGGAAAAGTCAATTAAAGAAAAATTATCTGCTACTGATAATCAAAATATACGAGCACAAGATTTAATAAATACTAAATTGATTTCTACTTCAGTACGAGAATTTTTTTGTTCAAGTCAGTTATCACAATTTATGGATCAAACAAATCCTTTATCAGAAATAACACATAAACGTAGATTGTCAGCTTTAGGTCCAGGAGGATTAAGTAGAGAGAGAGCTGGATTTGAAGTTCGTGATGTACATAATACTCATTATGGTAGAATTTGTCCTATTGAAACACCCGAAGGACCAAATATAGGTTTAATAAATTCATTAACTATATATGCTAGAACAAATAAGTATGGTTTTTTAGAGACGCCTTATATAATAGTTAAAAATAAAAAGATTACTGATGAAATAAAATATCTTACAGCTAATGATGAAAATGAAACAATTATTGCACAAGCCAATGCTAATATAAATGATTTAAATGAATTACAAGATGATCAAGTTTCATGTAGGTTTAAAAGTGAATTTATAATGGCTGATGTTAATAAGATACAATATATAGATATCTCACCTAAACAAATAGTTTCAATATCTACTGCTTTAATTCCTTTTTTAGAACACAATGATGCAAATAGAGCTTTAATGGGGTCAAACATGCAAAGACAAGCTACGCCATTGTTAAGAGCTGAAAAACCATTAGTTGGAACTGGTATTGAGAAAATCATTGCAATGGATCCGGGAATTGCTGTTGTTGCCAAAAGAAGTGGAGTTGTGAAGAGTGTTGATTCTGTTAGAATAATTATTCAAGTAGATATTAATGAAGTTGAAGAAAATGAAGCTGGGATTGATATATACAAATTAGTTAAATATATTAGATCTAATCAAAATACATGTATTAATCAAAAACCTTTAGTTAAGCTTGGTGATAGAGTTAATAAAAGTGACATTATTGCTGATGGTCCTGCAACTGATTTAGGCGAATTGGCTTTAGGGCAAAACTTATTAGTAGCATTTATGCCTTGGAATGGATATAATTTTGAAGATTCTATAATAGTATCTGAAAAATTAATAAAAGAACATAAATTGACAAGTATACATATAGAAGAATTTGTTTGTATGGTTCGCGATTCAAAAATAGGCCCTGAAGAAATAACTTCTGATATTCCTAATATTAATGATAATATTCTTAAAAATTTAGACGAATTTGGTATTGTAAGAATTGGTACATATGTTAAACATGGAGATATATTAGTAGGAAAGATTACTAAAAAATTTGATTCACAAATAACACCGGAAGAAAAATTGTTACATGCTATATTTGGAGAAAAAGCATTAAATGTTGAAAATACGTCATTAAAAGTACCTGCTGGTATAAAAGGATCTGTTATAGATATTCAGATATTTAATAGATATGGAATGGAAAAAGACAGGCGTACATTAGAGTTAGAAAATATCAAGTTTCAAAACGAAAAAAATAATTATAAAGATGAGATTACTATTTTAAAAAATGAAATACTTAATCAAATTAATAATTTGATTTTAGATTATAACTTAATTTATAAAGATGCTATAATTTTTGATACTATAACAAAAATGGATTTAGCCACTTATAAGACGTATGTACTTAAAGATCCAAGAGTAAAATGGAAAATTTATATTAAAAAAGTTGAATTAGAGAGAATGGAACAGAGATATTTGAAAAGAATAAAAAATTTAGAAGAAAAATATAAAGAAGGAGATGATCTGCCACCTGGCATTACAAAAGTAATAAAAATATCGATAGCAATGAAAAAAAAAATTCAAATTGGAGATAAATTGTCTGGCCGTCATGGTAATAAAGGGGTTGTTTCTATAATTTCGCCTGTTGAAGATATGCCTTACTTGCAAAACGGAGAAACAATAGATGTTATTTTAAATCCTTTAGGAGTTCCGTCTAGAATGAATATTGGTCAGGTTTTAGAGACTCATTTAGGGTGGGCTATGAAGAGTTTAGGAACAAAAATAACACAGTTATTAGTAAATTTTGATAGAGATTATAGTGTTATTAAAAGTTTTGTGTCTGGTATATATAATATAAAGAAAAAAAATGTAAATTTAGACTTATTGACGAAAGAGGAATTTAGAGAATTTTTAGAGAATTTAAAAGATGGAGTTCCTGTAGCTACACCTGTTTTTGATGGTATAAAAGAAAAAGAAATTAAATTATTATTAAAATTGGCTAATTTACCAGAAAGTGGTAAAATTATATTATATGATGGTAAAACTGGATTGCCGTTTGATAATGAAATAACGGTTGGGTATCAATATTTAATGAAATTAAATCATTTAATAGATGATAAAATGCATGCTAGAGCTACAGGGTCTTATAGTTTGATATCACAACAACCGTTGGGTGGAAAAGCGCAGTTTGGTGGGCAGAGATTTGGTGAAATGGAAGTATGGGCTTTAGAAGCGTATGGTGCTGCATATACATTGCAAGAAATGTTAACTGTTAAGTCAGATGATATAACAGGGAGAACTAAAATATATAAAAATATAATTGATAGTAAATATTATATGGATCCAGGTATACCTGAAGCTTTTAATGTTTTATTAAAAGAAATATTGTCATTAGGTTTAAACATAGAATTAGAATATGAAGAGGTTTAATTTGAAAGACATATTAATGATTTTAAAAAAACAATCAGATACAGTGAATTTTAATGCTGTGAAGATTAGTTTATTATCGCCTGATAAAATTTTATCTGTATCTTATGGTGAAATAAAAAAACCTGAAACAATAAATTATAGAACGTTTAAAGCGGAAAGAGATGGTTTGTTTTGTGCCAAAATTTTTGGTCCCACAAAAAATTATGAATGTTTGTGTGGAAAATATAAAAAACTTAAACATAGAGGTGTTGTATGTGAAAAATGTGGAGTGGAAGTTACTTTGGCGAAAGTTAGACGTAGTAGAATGGCACATATTATTTTAGGTACTCCTGTAGCTCATATATGGTTTTTAAAATCTTTACCTTCAAAAATAAGCATGGTATTAAATTTGTCTTTAAGAAATGTAGAAAAGATTTTATATTTTGAAGAATATATAGTTTCAGATCCTGGGATGACATTATTAGAAGAACGTCAAATATTAAATGAAGAAAATTATGTGAAAGCTTTAAAAGAATACGGTGATGAATTTAAAATAAAAACAGGTGGTGATGCAATATATGAGTTATTAGAAAATATTAATTTAGATATTGAATCACAAAAGATTAAACAAGCGATGGAGAATACTCGATCTGAAATAAAATTTAAGAAATTACTACGACGTTTAAAAGTAGTAGAAGCGTTTATGAAAACACAAAATAAACCTGAATGGATGATGTTAACTGTTCTACCAGTTTTACCACCAGATTTAAGACCTTTAGTTCCATTGGATGGTGGAAGATTTGCTTCATCAGATTTGAATGATTTATATAGAAGAGTAATTAATAGAAATAATCGCCTAAAGAAATTATTGGATTTAAATGCTCCAGATATAATAGTTAGAAATGAAAAAAGAATGCTACAAGAAGCTGTAGATGCGTTGTTGGATAATAATAAAAAGGGGAAACCTATTACTGGTTCAAATAAACGCCCGTTAAAATCTTTAGCTGATATGATTAAAGGCAAATATGGTAGATTTAGACAAAATTTACTAGGCAAAAGAGTTGATTATTCAGGTAGATCTATCATAGTTGTAGGACCTAATCTTAAATTAGGTCAATGTGGTATTCCTAAAAAATTAGCATTAGAATTATTTAAACCTTTTATATTTGCAGAATTACATAAGAGAAATTTGTCAACTACTATTAAACGTTCTAAAAAGATGATTGAAAAAGAAAGCGATGAAATATGGGATGTATTAGAAAAAGTTGTTTATCAGCATCCAGTATTATTAAATAGAGCGCCTACATTACATAGATTAGGTATTCAAGCTTTTGAAGTAATTTTAATAGATAGTAAAGCTATACAACTTCATCCATTAGTTTGTTCAGCATTTAATGCTGATTTTGATGGTGATCAAATGGCTATACATATTCCACTAACTATTGAATCTCAGTTAGAAGCAAAAATTTTAATTATGGCAAGTAATAATATTTTATCACCTTCTAATGGAGAACCTGTTATTGTACCTTCACAGGATATAATTTTAGGATTGTATTATTTATCAAAAACTAAAAATGTATTAAAAAGTAGTAAATTTTATTTTAAAAATGAATATGACGTTGAAAAAGCATATGAAAATAATTTAATAGGATTAAATGATTTAGTAAATGTTAAAATAAATTCTAAATTACATAAAACCACTTTTGGGAAAATTGTGTTAAAACGATTGATTCCACCCACCATTGTATTTAACAGCGATAATATTATTACAAAAAAAGAAATATCAAATTTAATAGCTTTGTGTTATTTAGAGTTAGGACCCGTCAAAACAGTGGAATTAGCGGATAATTTAAAAGAAATAGGGTTTTATTATGCTACACGATCTGGTATATCAATAGGAATAGATGATATAGAGATTCCTAATGAAAAACAACATATAATTAAGTTATCAGTTAGTAATGTAAAGAAAATAGAAGATCAATATTCTTTAGGATTAATTACAAAAGAAGAACGTTATAATAAAATTATAGATATTTGGTCAAAAGCTAGTGAAACTTTAACAAAAGAATTGATGAAAAAAATTTCTATTAAAAAAGTAAAGGATTCATCTGGTAAAATTTGTATAGAAGAATCGTTTAACCCTATATATATGATGGCAGAATCAGGAGCAAGAGGTTCGACGGCACAGATAAGACAATTAGCCGGTATGCGTGGATTAATGGCAAAACCAGATGGTTCAATTATAGAAACACCAATAATAGCAAACTTTAAAGAAGGTTTGAATATTTTACAGTACTTTATTTCTGCACATGGAGCAAGAAAAGGTTTAGCTGATACAGCTTTAAAAACTGCTAATTCTGGTTATTTAACGCGACGTTTAGTTGATGTTTCGCAAGATGTTGTTATTGTAAGTAATGATTGTGAGACTGACGATTATTTAATATTAACATCTTTGATTGATGGTGGAAATATTATAGAATCATTAAGTAAACGAATTTATGGTAGAATTATACATGAAGATATTTATGATAATAATTCTAAGTTGATTATTAAAAAGGGAACGTTATTAACTAAATATGTTATTAGTATAATAGAAGGGTTGAATATAGAGAGTGTAAAAGTTAGATCAGTGATAAAATGTAAGTTTGATAAAGGTGTCTGTGCAAAGTGTTATGGCATGGATTTAAGTAATGGAAAATTAGTAAATATTGGCGAAGCTGTGGGAATAATTGCAGCTCAGTCAATAGGTGAACCTGGAACACAATTAACTATGCGTACTTTTCATGTAGGTGGAGCAGCGTCTAAAGCACATATTACAAATTGTGTACAAATTAAAACTGATGGTATATTAGAATTTAAAAATATCAAATTGATAAAACATTCGCATAGTAGAAAATTTATATCTGTTGCTAGATCTGGTAAAATAAACGTTTTAGATTTAAATGGTAAAGAAAAAGAACAGCATAAAATTCCTTATGGTGCTATTATTAATATATCTGATAAAACAAAAGTTAAAAATGGTGATATTATTGCTCAATGGGATCCTCATAATTATCCAGTTATTTCAGAAATTGATGGTGTAATAAAATATGTCAATTTAATAGAAGGGGTTACTATAAAAAAAGAACTAGATAAAATAACAGGACTATCAAATTTAAAGGTAATAGATAATAATAAAGATAAAGATTTTAATGATAATACTAAGCCTTGTATAAAAATAATCAATAAAAATTCACATACTAAAGAAGAAAAAGCTATTAGTTATTTTTTATCTCCAGGAGCAGTTATAAATTTTGATAATGAAGAAAAAATAAACAAAGGAGATATAATTGCTAAAATTCCAAAGGAAACATTAAAAACTAAAGATATAACAGGCGGATTGCCGCGAGTAGCTGATATTTTTGAAGCAAGAAAACCAAAAAATCCGGCAGTTTTAGCGCCAGCTAGTGGAAAAATTAAATTTGGAAAAGAAAAAAAGGGTAAAAAAAGCATAATTATAGAAACTGATGAAAATACAATATACAAAATAATAATGCCAAGATGGCGCAATCCAAATGTTTTTGAAAATGAATCAATTTTAAAAGGCGAAACAATAATAGAAGGAGAATATGATTTACATGATATTTTAGATATTTTGGGTATTAATGAATTAACTGAATATATAAAAAAACATGTACAAGATATATATAGATTACAGGGAGTAAATATTGATGAAAAGCATATAGAAGTCATAATAAGACAAATGTTGAAAAAGGCTGTTATTTTAGATGCCGGTGATAGTCATTTACTTCAAAAAGATACTATACATATATCTTTATTAAAAGAAATAAATGAAAATTTAATCAAAAATAAAAAAAAAATTGTGATTTATAAGCAAATTTTATTAGGCATTACACGAGCTGCTTTAACTACAGAATCATTTATATCTGCTGCTTCTTTTCAAGAAACAACAAGAATACTTATAGAAGCTGCTATTAATGAAAAAAAAGATAATTTGCTAGGATTAAAAGAAAATGTTATTGTTGGAAAATTAATACCAGCTGGTACAGGGTTTTTTAAAAAACATGTGTAAATTAATATGCTAAATTTTTTGAAAAATTTAATAAAATTGAACAAGGAAATTTTTATAGTAGCGTTTATTTTTATTCCTTCTTTAATAGTTTTTATAAACACTTCTTTTTTATTTACGATAATAATTAGCGTTATTTTATCGTATTTTTTATATAAGCTAGAAAAAATTTTAATTTTTGCTGGCTTAACAGTTAATGTAGCATTTTTATTAACATATTTTTTATTTTTTACATTTTTTTTACTATTATTTTTTATGTTAATTCCAATTATATTTAAACAAGTACTTGGAGTTTTTAATGATCTACCGTTTATTATACAAAAAATAAAAATTATAACTTATAAACTTATAAAAGAATATCCAGCCATTTTTCCAAAAGAACAAACAAATATATTATTTTCTAACATAATCTTACATGTACAAAGTATGGGGAAAATTGTTATTAGTGCATCATTGTTATCTATCTTTATTATAATCAAATGGATTGTTTATATTTTTTTTGTACCAATATTAATATTTTTTTTTTTAAAAGATCATTTACAAATAATGCAAACCTTTAGAATAGTCATGCCAGAAAAATCTGAGTTTTGGAAAAATATATGGGAAAACACATATAAACAAATAAATAATTATATAAGGGGAAAAATAATAGAATTAATAATAGTAATGATAGCTAATTTTATACTGTTTAAATATTACAATTTAGCGTATGCTGATCTATTAGCAGTTATAGTTGGAATATCTGTAGTTATTCCTTATATAGGGACGATTATTGTTTCTATCCCTATAGTTTTAATAGCAACTATTCAATTAGGTTTATCACACGAGTTTTTTTATTTATTAACATTCTATGTAATCATTCAGTTTATTGATGGGAATTTACTAGTTCCAATTTTATTTTCAGAAGCTGTTAATTTACATCCTATAACAATTATTATGGCGATAATAGTTTTAGGATCATTATTTAATATTTATGGTCTTTTTTTCGCAATTCCAATTGCAATAGTTATTAAAGCCATAATAAAATTACATTTATTTCCAAATATACATATTGATAACAAAAAAAATGATTAAGATATAGAAGAAATCATCAAAAATGTTTCAGGGAACATACCTATGAATAAGATTAAAAATCCATTTATTAATAAAAAATAGAATCCCATCTCTGACATACCATTTATTGTTAATTTTTTTTGTACATTATCAAAAAATATAACTTTTATTACTTTTAGATAATAATAAGAGCCTAATACTGACATTAATAAAGCAAATAATGCTATTTCTATAAGGCCGTACGAAATTAAGCTTTGTATAACAAAAAATTTAGCAAAAAATCCTGCTGTAGGTGGTATACCTGCTAATGATAATAAAAACAACATCATTATGATGCCTAATAAAGGATGATATAAGCCTAATCCATTAAGATCAGATATCATATTAGCTTCTTTTTCTTTTGAGCTTAAAAGTATTATTATTCCGAAAGTCCCTAAAGACGATAGTACATAAATAAATACGTAAAACACAACAGATCCGAAATCATATAGGTCTGATACTGCTAGACCTAAAAATATGAATCCAACATGAGCTATAGCTGAATAACCTAAAAGTCTTTTTAAATCTATTTGTGTTAGTGCAAAAATATTTCCAAGAAACAAAGAAATCAAACCTACTGTTATAAACAAAAATTCTATTTCACTGTTTAGTCCATCAAAGGCTTCTACTAACAGTCTATAAGCCATACCTAATGCTGCTATTTTTGGTATGGTACCAATAAACATTGTTATTATAATTGGTGAACCTTCATAAACATCTGGTACCCACATATGAAATGGTACTGCACCAAATTTAAATACTAAACCGGCTATGACAAACGCCACACCATATTTTAACGTCATATTTGAAAAAACTTCTTCGCTTAATATGACTCTACTAATTAGTCTGAAATCAACAACTCCTGTCATTCCATACACCAATGAAACACCAAATAAAAAAATTCCAGATGCTATTGATCCCATTATGAAATATTTCATTGATGCTTCTGATGATATATATGATCTATTCATAATTATTAATGCGTATAGTGGTAAAGCTAATAATTCTAATCCTAAATATAACATGATAAAACTCCCGCTAGAAATCATTATCATCATACCTAAAATAGACAATAAACATAAAACGAAAAATTCGCTTTTAAATAAATTTGAATAAATCATATTTTTTTTAGAATATAGAAAAATAAAAACAGCACTAATAAATATTATGAGTTTAAATAATATACTATAAAAATCAAATATAAAAGTACCGTAGAATAATGTACAACGTGTGTATTGGACTAAATAGATAGAAACAAAGATAACGCTGAACAATGTTAGTAATGTTAAATAATAATTTAAAATTTTTTTAGATTTAGATAAGAATAAATCTAACACTAATATAAAACATGCCATGACAGAAATAATTATTTCTGGTAATATATATATTGTTGTATTATACATACTTGATACCTAAAAAACCTTTGATTGCATTATATTATAAACTAAGTTTTCAATAGAAGGATGCATTATGTCTAAGAATGGGTCTGGCCACACTCCTAGTAGGATAACCAAAGCAGCAAGTAAAATTAAAGGTATTTTTTCGTGTAAAAATACATCTGGAATATTTAAAATATCCTGATTTATAATATTACCAAAAATTACTCTTTTATACATCCATAAATTATATGTTGCTCCTAAAATTAATGTAAATCCAGCAATAAATGCATATGCATAACTAACTTTGAAAGCTGATAAAATTACAAATAACTCTCCTACAAATCCTGATGTTCCTGGTAATCCAGAATTTGCCATAATAAAAATCATAAACAACGTTGCAAAAATTGGCATTTGATGAACAACTCCTCCATATTTCGATATAAGTTTTGTGTGTAAACGTTCATATAGAATTCCTACACAAACAAACATAGCCCCAGAAATAAATCCATGTGAAATCATTTGAATCATTGAACCTTCTATTCCTATAAGAGCTTCTCTGTAATACTCATAATTAAAATCAAAAGCAAATAATAAAAAACAACCTAACGTTACAAATCCCATATGTGAGATTGAAGAATATGCAACCAATTTCTTCATATCAGTTTGTACTATAGCAACTAATCCGATATAAACAATAGCAATAAATGATAAAATAATTATCATGTTAGAGAAAACTAAACACCCATCTGGTACAATTGGTAGTAGAAATCTAAGAATACCATACCCACCAACTTTTAATGTAATAGCTGCAAGAATAACTGACCCACCTGTAGGTGCTTCAACATGTGCATCTGGTAACCATGTATGAACTGGCCACATAGGGACTTTCACAGCAAATGCCACTAGTATAGTCCAGAATAATATTTTTTGCTGATCTAATGACAAGTACATTAATTGAAATTTTGTTATAGCAAATGTCATTTCGCCGCTAAAAAAATATAATGTATAATGCATGTAAATTAAACTTAATAAGAAAAATACAGATCCTAAAAATGTGTATATAAAAAATTTTATAGTTGCGTATATTCTATTTGTACCACCCCAAATTCCTATTATTAGAAACATAGGAATGAGCATTGCTTCAAAAAAAACATAAAAAAGTATAGAATCTAATGCAGAAAAAACACCACAGACTAATCCCTGCATTATTAAAAAGTAAGAATGATATTGATTAACGCGTTCTTTAATGGTTGAAAGTGAAAAAACTATCACTACAAACGTCATTAAACATGTCAAAATAATTAACGGTAATGATATACCATCAACACCTAATATATAAGCAATCCCCAAATCATTTATCCATCCGTAGTATTCTATTAATTGCATGTACCATAATTTACGGTTAAAATTATAATATAATAAATAACAGAAATATAGTGACATAATGGATGTTAATAAAGACATAGATCCAGCAATTAATTTATTTTTATCTGTGTTAAAAATTAATAACAAACAACCGGAAATAATTGGTAACCAGATTATAAGACTTAATAAAGGTATATTTAAAAACATATTATTTTTCCAAAATTAAATTAAGTGATATTAAATGATAACACAAATAATAATATAACAAAGCCAGTAATCATTATATAAACATAATTATATAATCTACCAGACTGTATATGTCGCATTATTTTTGATGATTGTTTTAAAATAAATGGTAGTCCGTTGACACATAATTTATCTATTAAAAAAACATCACCAACTTTCCAAAGAATTTCTCCTAATTTTTTTATACTAGCTGCTATTATAATTTGATTAAATATATCAAACCCATATTTATTAAGTAATATGACATAAATAAAATTACAATATGATTTTATCTTAATAATTAAAGATTCATTGTAACAATATAAATACCAAGCTGTAGATATACCTAATAAACTGATTAAAAATGTAATAGATAACAACCCATGTAAAAATACATGTGCACTATTTTGTAAGTTATGTTTAATATGAGTAATAGTTGTTAAGTCTCTTATAAAGATTGCATCTTGAAAATAATTATTTATTACATAATTAAAAAGATACCATCCAGATAGCACAGAAAAAATAGCTAGTATTATTAATGGTGCTGTAATAACCCAGGAACAATCTTTAATATGACTTATATGTTTATCAATTCTTTCTTTAGTATGAAAAACTAAAAAAAACATTCTAAAAGAATAAAAAGATGTAAAAAATATTCCTATAATTAAAAAATAATATGCGATGTTAGCGTATGGTAATTTTGAAAGCTGAACAGATTCTATAATTAAATCTTTTGAAAAGAACCCTGAAAATCCTGGAACCCCAGTTAGTGCCAAACTTCCCATTAACATAGTAGCGTATGTAATCGGCATGTATTTTTTTAAATTTCCCATATTTCTAATATCTTGTTCGTGATGTAAAGCAACTATTATAGCACCTGATCCTAAAAATAATAATGCTTTGAAAAAAGCATGTGTTACTAAATGGAAAATAGCAGCTGAATAAGCAGAAACACCAAGTGCTGCTACCATTAATCCTAATTGTGATAAAGTTGAATAAGCAACAATTCTTTTTATGTCAGTTTGAACTATTCCTAATAGTCCCATCAGAAAACATGTCAATGTACCTATTAATAATACTATTATTAAGGTAGTTTCTGAGTATTCAAAAATTGGAGACATTCTTGCCACCATAAATATACCGGCTGTCACCATCGTAGCTGCATGAATTAACGCTGAAATAGGAGTAGGACCTTCCATAGAATCTGGCAACCATACATGCAATGGTATTTGTGCTGATTTTCCCATAGCACCTATAAATAAGCATATAGAAATAAATGTAATCCCAGAAATTGAATCAAAATATTTAACAGTCAATAATAAATTATCATGCTCAATTATTAATGTAGTTACATCATCAAATACTTTTAAATAATTTAATGTTCCAAAACAGGAAAATATAGCAGCTATTCCTAGTAAAAATCCTAAATCGCCAATACGATTAACTATAAAAGCTTTTAAATTAGCAAATATAGCACTTTCCTTCTTAAACCAAAATCCTATTAATAAATAAGAAGCTAGTCCTACACCTTCCCATCCAAAAAATAATTGAATAAAATTATTTGAAGAAACAAGCATTAACATGGCAAATGTAAAAAATGAAATATATGCAAAAAATCTATTATATCCTGGGTCATCTTTCATGTAACCTATTGTATATACATGTACTAGAAAGGATATAAATGAAACAATAACTAACATAACAGCTGTTAATCTATCTATTAAAAATCCTATTTCTAGCTCTACGTTATAAAGAATACCCCATGTATATAACGTGTATTCGGATACATGTATATTTTGAAATGAGTACATATATAAAATTTTTACTGCAAATAATGTAGATATAAAAACCATACCTGTTGTTATGGTATGTGCTAATTTATTATTTAATGTACGACAAGTTAATCCAACAAGAACAGAACTACTTAATGGAGCAAAAACTATTATTATTATATATATTTTTATAAGTTCCACACAATTACCCCTTTAAAATATTCATTCTTTTAACACTTATAGTGCCACGAGTTCTAAAAATTATAACTAATATAGCTAATCCTATTGCAGCTTCCACTGCTGCCACTGTTAATATAAAAAATACAAATACTTGACCTGTATAGTCGCCTATAAATCTAGAGAATGCTATAAAGTTTGTATTTACAGCTAGTAACATAAGTTCTATACACATTAATAAAATTATAATATTCTTTCTGTTTATAAAGATACCGGTTAAACCTATAACAAATAATATTGAACTGAATGACAAAAAATTAGATAATACTATCATATTTATACTCGATCTTAATTTATTTTTTCTTCAATTAGTCTTAATCTGTTTGACGATGTGACATCTACTTGTTCAGAAATATCTTGATTCAATCTATCTTGTTTACCTCTGAAAGAAACTGCTATAGCAGCAACCATTCCAACAAGTAATAATAATCCAGCTAATTCAAATGAAAAAAGATGCTTATGATATAATAATGATCCAAGCATTTTAACATTTCCCATATCACCTTTTATTTCAGGTATTAATATGTCAGCGCCATATGTGTGTGGATTCATAAATTGAAATAATACAATTAACATTGATAATGATGTCATGACTATTATTGGTGAGTATTTTGATATTACCATATTTTTCAGTTCAAATTGTTGATCTATCATCATAACTACAAATAAGAATAAAACAATAACAGCACCAACATACACTAATATCAAAATTATCGCTAAAAATTCAGCTTCCAATAAAAGCCATAAACATGCTGTTGAAACAAATGATAAAATTAAAAATAAAACAGAATTTACAGTGTTTTTAGATAATATAACCAAAATAGCTGAAAAAATTGTTATACTTGAAAAAATATGAAAAAAAATACTTTGCATAAATTACCCTCTATATTATTAAATAATTATTTATAAATAGAATCATTTTTTTTCATTTCTAAAATCTCTTTTTTGTATTGATCACCAATGGCTAACAACTTATCTTTAGTTATGACACAACTGTTTCTATCATAAAAGCAGTAATCATAAATTTCAGTTTGCACTATTGAATCTACTGGGCAAGCTTCTTCGCAATAACCGCAAAATATACATTTAAATAAATCTATTTCATACTTTGTTGTTCTTCTAGAACCATCTTCACGTTCTGCTGTTTCTATAGTTATTGCTTTTGCAGGGCAAATTATTTCACACAATTTACAACCTATACAACGTTCCTCACCATTTTCATAACGCATTAAAGCGTGTAAACCTCTAAATCTATCAGATTTAGGTATTTCTTCTTCTGGATACATTATTGTAATTTTTCTACCCAAGAAATGTTTCCATGTAATCATCATGCCTTGAATTAGTTCAAGCAATAAGAAACTTTTAAAAATTTTTTTTAAGAAAATAAACAAAAAAACCTCCAATTAAATTAGAAAAATTTTATAACCAGTCCTATTATACATATCCAAATTAATGTTATTGGTATGAAAATTTTCCAACCTAAACGCATAATTTGATCATATCTATAACGTGGGAACGTTGCTCTAAACCAAAGAAAACTAAAAATAAAAAATGATGATTTAAATATCAACCAATACATACCAGGAATTAAATCACATATACCAGCTAAAATGTTATTTGAAGAAACAGGTGATAGCCATCCACCAAAGAAAAGTGTTACACATAAAAATGATACTAAAATCATATTTGCGTACTCAGCTAAAAAAAATAATGCAAATCGTATTCCACTATATTCAACATGAAATCCAGCTACGATTTCTGATTCACCTTCAACAACATCAAATGGGGCTCTGTTTGTTTCTGCTATTGCAGAAATCCAATATATAATAAACAATGGAAATAAAGGTAACCAGTACCAACTAAAAATTCCACCGCTTTGAGCTAAAACTATATCCTTTAAATTCATGCTTTTAGATAACATTAAAACTCCAACAAAACAAAATCCCATAGCTATCTCATATGATATTGTTTGTGCTGCAGATCTTAATGCACTTATTAATGCATATTTTGAATTAGTAGACCACCCTGCTATTATTATTCCATAGACACTTAGAGATGTCATCGCTAATAAAAATAATAATCCTACATCTAAATTAGCTATCATAAATTTTTCATTAAAAGGTATAACAGCCCAAGCTGTAAGACTAGGACCTATTACTAATATAGGTGCTATTACATAAAGATATTTGTTCGCTTTTGTTGGAATGATTAATTCTTTCAAAAATAATTTAATAGCATCTGCAATTGGTTGTAAAAGTCCATAAGTCCCCACTCTGTTTGGTCCAACTCTATCATGCATATATGCTATGACTTTTCTTTCTATATAAGTAAGATAAGCTACACCAAGCATTAAAGGAATAATGATACTTATAATTTTCATTAACGTGTAGAAAACACCCATTAACATATTTAAAAACATATAGTGCTCCATGTATAAAATTTATTGTGTGTCAAAAATAATTTTATTATAAGGTAATATAAATTCTCTATTATCATTAATAGAATTACTATCCATAACTAATGTATTGTTAGATAATGTATTATCTATTAAAACAAAATATTTATTTTCACCTATATGCATAAAATTATTTGTTAAATTTAATTTTTGATAAGTAATAGCATTTATTTTTATTACATTTTTATTTTTTGTACATGTTTTTTGTAAAGATATAGCTCTTCTTACAAGACTATCATTATTATAGTTATTGATAATTGAAATACCTATTAATTCATTTGATATATTACTAGATATGGTTTCTAATTCAATTGTATTCCAGGTTAGTTTATTTTTGATACCACAAGTAATTTTTACATCTTTCAGAACATCTTCAATTGATGTATATTCAAAGCCGTTCAATTTTAATTGTGTAGCTAATTTAGTAAGTGCCATCCAACCTTCTTTAACTTCATAACCACAAGGCACTACACTTTTAAATGATTGTAAAACACCAGAAATATTCATAAAAGTTCCAGAATTTTCGTATGATGATGCAATTGGTAAAATGACATCCGCATAATCTAATAAGACATCGGTTGTAAAAGATGAAAAAGCTAAAACAAAATCCGATTGTTTTAAAGCATTATAAGCATTTTTAGCATACAATGAATCATATTCTATTTCTAATCCAAATAATATATAACCATTCAAATTTTTATTGAATATATCAAATGCATTTAATCCTATTTTTTCAGTCAGAGCTTTAGCTCCTGGCAGTCTATGTGGAATAAAACCAGTCAACCATGCACCAGATGTATTTGCTCCATCTGTCATAATTCCAAATTTTGCATTTATTACATTACACAGATATAAACATAAACCTATTATTTTAGAATAATCTGGACTTAGAATTGTATAAGACCCTACTAAAATCAACTTATTTTTTGATTTTAATAAATTTAATGCTATATTAGTGTATGTTGTATTTTCTTCAATGTTATTTACTATAGTATTTAAGTTTACATTATTTGATGGTGTATTAGCTACGCATGTTTTTAAGATAGATCCTAAAACAATTAAAAAATCTTTTGGATTAATTATTATTTTTTCGTACAAATTCATATAAAAATTAAAATCTATAGGATTTATAACAAAAACCTTCCCACCATTATTTATAATTTTTCTTAATTTTATAGCAATAATTGGTTGTTCTGTTATAATATCACTACCTATTAACATAACTGTATCAACAACATCTATGTCATCTAAGTTTAAATTTAAACCTGGAAAAATAGGAAATTTGTCTTGTTTATCAAAATCAATTTGATTTAATCTATGGTCTAAATTATTTATACCAAATGTACGTAATAATTTTTGTAAGATATAAAATTCTTCAATAGTGGAATTTGCTGATGCTAAACAACCAATTTTATCTACCCCATACTTATTTTTTATTTCAATTAATTTGTTGACTGAATACGCTAAAGCTTCATTCCAAGATGAATTAATCCATACTCCATTTTTTTTTATTGATGGAGTCTGTATTCTATCAGTACTATATAAACCTTCATAACTAAATCTATCTCTATCAGAAATCCATGTTTCATTAATGAAATCGTTTCGTTTAGGTACTATTCTTACTATTTTATCTCTAAAAACATGTACATAAATATTACTGCCTATACAATCATGACAACTAACGAAAGAATTTTGAATTAATTCCCATGGTCTAAATTTAAATCTTGATGGTTTTGCTGTTAAAGCTCCAACTGGACATAAATCTATAACATTTCCAGAAACTTCTGTTGTTAAGTGTTTTTTTAAAAAAGTAAATATTCTAGAATTATTACCTCTATTTATTATCCCTAATTCATCAGTACCTGATATCTCAGAGCAAAATCTAACACATCTACTACATAAAATACAACGTGTAACATCTGTTGCAATCAATGGTCCTAAATCATAATCTTCAAACGAACGTTTTTCTTCTATAAAACGCGATGAAGAACATCCATAACCCACAGCCAAATCTTGTAATTCACATTCACCACCTTGATCACATATAGGACAATCTAGTGGATGATTTATTAACAAAAATTCCATCACTGATCTTTGTGCATCTATAACTTTTTCTGTATTAGTAAAAATTTTCATACCATCAAGTACAGGAGTAGCACAAGCAGGTAATAATTTTGGCGCTTTTTCTACTTCTACTAAACACATTCTACAATTGGCAGCTATAGATAGTTTTTTATGATAACAAAATCGTGGAATATATATTCCTACTTCATCAGCAACTTCTATTATTTTAGCTCCTTTTTTAGTACTAAATGTTATTCCATCTATATTTATTTTTATTATAGAATTATCAATAATACTCATTTTAATGCCTTATTAATTAATTATTACTGTTACTTTTTTTTATTATGTAACTTTCAAATTCATTTCTAAAATGTTTTATGAAACTTTGAACAGGCATTGCTGCCGCATCACCTAAAGCACAAATAGTTCTACCGCATATATTAATAGCTACAGAATTTAATAGATCTAGATCTGATATTGTTCCTGTTCCATGAACAATTCTATCAAGGATTTTATACATCCAACTAGTTCCCTCTCTGCATGGAGTGCATTGGCCACATGACTCATCAGCATAGAAATGAGCAATTCTATGAAGTGTATGAATCATACATGTAGTATTATCCATAATAATAACAGCGCCAGATCCTAACATAGATCCAGCATCTCTTATAGAATCATAATCCATATTAATCTTTAACATTATATCAGCAGGTAAGATTGGAGCTGATGTTCCACCTGGAATAACAGCTTTCAGCGTACAACCATTTTTTAAACCTCCAGCCAAGTCTAATAATTTTAAAAATGGTGTTCCTAATGGGATTTCATAATTACCAGGTTTGTTAACGTGGCCTGATACACTAAATATTTTACATCCACCATTATTTGGTTTACCTAAATCTAAATGCCATTTGCCACCTTTTTCTAAAATAACAGGAATGGAAGCATATGTTTCAGTATTATTAATATTTGATGGTTTACCATATATACCATAGTTTGCAGGAAATGGTGGTTTAAAACGTGGATTACCTTTTTTACCTTCTAATGAGTCCATTAAAGCTGTTTCTTCCCCACATATATAAGCACCTGCTCCATGTACATTATATAAATCAAAACTAAAATTGCTTTTACAAATATTCGTGCCTAGATAACCATTTGCATAAGCATCTTTTAATGCTTGTTCCATAATTTCAATTGGCTCATAAAATTCTCCTCTTATATAATTATAACCAATTGTAGCTCCCATAACATATCCTGCTATAATCATACCTTCTATTAACTGATGCGGATTATATCTTAAAATATCTCTATCTTTAAATGTTCCTGGTTCTCCTTCATCAGAATTACAAATAATATACTTTTGGCCTGGTAAATCTTTAGAAATAAAACTCCATTTTAATCCAGTTAAAAACCCGGCTCCACCTCTTCCTCTTAAAGCAGATAGTTTAATTTCATTAATAATATTCAATGGTTCAATTTTTTCAGTTAAAATTTTTTTTAATGAAGTATAACCGCCTATTGATAAATAGGTTAAAATAGAAGATGGATTTTTCAATTCAAGTGTTCTAAAGCATATTTGATTAATTAACATACTTACTCCAAACTATCTAAAATATAATTAATCTTATCAACAGTCAAGTTCTCATAATATTTTTCACCTATTAACATAACTGGAGCTCCGCCACAAGCTGCCAAACATTCAGCTTTTTTTAAAGTAAATTTTTTATCATATGTAGTTTCATTGACTTGGATGTTTAATTTTTTTTTTATAAAATCTAACATACTGTCTGCTCCGCACAACATACACGATATACTAACACAAAAGTATATTTTATACCTACCAGTTTCTTCCATATCGAACATACTATAGAATGTAACTACCTCATAGGCGTATATAGCTGGTATACTTAAATAATCAGCTACAGAATTGATTAATTGTTCATTCAAATACCCATTATTTGATTGTTGTACAATTTTTAAAAGTTCTATAACAGCCGATCTTTTTTGATCTTTAGGATATTTTTTTATCCAATTATCACATCTATCAATAATATCTTTAGAGACAAAATTTTCCAATTTGATTAACATATTTATCTATCCACATCTCCCAATACTATATCTAACGTACCTATTATTGTTACTAAATCTGCTAGTAAATGTCCTCTACTAAGTTCATCTATTGCTGATAAGTGTACATAACTTGGAGCACGCATTTTCACTCTATAAGGTTTATTTGAACCATCGGAAACAATATATATACCGAATTCACCTTTTGGTTGTTCTACTACAGCATAAACTTCCCCTTCTGGAACTATAAATCCTTCAGAAAAATATTTAAAATGATGGATTAATGATTCCATTGAATTTTTCATATCCATTCTCAAAGGTGGACATATTTTACTATTTTCTACCATTACAGGACCTGGATTTTTATATAACCATTCAACGCATTGTTTTATGATATTATTCGCTTCACGCATTTCTGCAATTCTCACTAAATATCTGTCGTAACAATCACCATTAGTACCTACTGGAATTTTAAATTCTAATTTCTCGTACACAGCGTATGGATGTTTTTTTCTTATGTCCCATTCAACTCCTGATCCTCTTAACATTGGTCCAGAAAAGCCTAAATTTATAGCTCTATCTGGTGAAACAACACCTATTCCTACAGTTCTTTGTTTCCATATACGATTATCAGTAAGTAATGTCTCATATTCATCAACCATAGATGGGAAACGTTTAATGAAATCTGTAATAAAATCTAGCAAAGATCCATCTCTATTGTAATTTAATTTAATTAATCTATCTTCAGTAAAATTTTTCCCTTTATATTTTGGCATGATATCAGGTAAATCTCGATAAACACCACCTGGTCTATAATATGCTACATGCAAGCGCCCTCCAGTAGCAGCTTCATAACAGTCCATTAAATCCTCTCTTTCTCTAAAACAATATAAAAATAAAGCCATTGCACCAATATCTAATGCATGTGCGCCTAGCCAAAGTAAATGGTTCAATAATCTAGTAATTTCATCAAACATAGTTCTAATATATAATGCTCTAATTGGTGGATGTATACCTAATAATTTTTCTATAGCTAAAACATAAGCATGTTCATTAGACATCATTGAAACGTAATCTAATCTATCCATATAACCAACATTTTGATTATATAAATTATTTTCACATATTTTTTCTATACTACGATGTAACAATCCAGCATGCGGATCAACTTTTTTTATTATTTCTCCATCTAAGTCTAATATTAATCGCATAACACCATGAGCTGCTGGATGTTGAGGGCCAAAATTAATTTTATAACTATCTATATTATTCATATATTTCACTATTTGTAACGAAAATCTTTTCTAATAATTTTAGGGGTGTTTATTATACGTTTAATAAGAGATGCTTCGCGAATTATTTTTTGTTTATTTTCATCATATCTTATTTCATATTTTCCTGTTAAAGGAAAATCTTTTCTAAGTGGATGTCCTTCGAAACCATAATCTGTAAGAATTCTAATAAGATTCGGATGACCTAAAAAAATAATTCCAAATAAATCATATATTTCTCTTTCATGCCAATTTGCTGTTGACCATAATTCTGTTACGGATGGAATACACATATTTTTTAAATCAACAAATACTTTTAATCTTATTCTAAAATTTAATGTATGAGATAAAAGATGATAAGATGCACCAAATCTATTTTTCATATATAATGAATAATTTATATCTGTTTTATGGCCTCTGCTAAATCCTTTGCTCGTTGAGTCTATTGTTTCCCAGTAACTTTTCCCATAATCTAAATAATCTACTCCTGAAATATCTGCCAAAGCATTAAGTTGTAAATTTTTGTGATTCTTTATAAATACGCAAAAATCAAATAAGATATCTTTATTAACTGTTATATTAATATCACCTATTGTTGATAAATTTACAGATATATTATCTGTAAATTTATCGCCTATTATACTTTTTATATTATCAACATTCACAAATTAATCCTTAATTTTTTTTGCAAGAGTATTTGTTCTTTTTATTTTTTCTTGTAATTTTAAAATACCATAAATTAATGCTTCTGGTGTTGGCGGACATCCAGGTACATATACATCAACAGGTATGATTCTATCACACCCTCTAACTACAGAATAACTATAATAGTAATAACCACCACCATTAGCGCATGATCCCATTGAAATAACCCATTTAGGTGAAGGCATTTGATCGTATACTTTTCTTAAAGCTGATGCCATTTTATTTGTTAAAGTACCAGCAACAATCATTAAATCAGATTGTCTTGGACTTGGTCTGAAAATTATTCCAAATCTATCTAAATCAAATCTTGAAGCGCCAGTTTGCATCATTTCTATAGCACAACATGCTAATCCAAAAGTCATTGGCCATAAAGATCCTGTTCTAGCCCAATTTATCACTTGATCTATTTTAGTTGTTACGAACCCGCCAGATTTAAATTTACCATCTATTCCCATTCTAATGCCCCCTTTTTCCATTCATAAATAAAACCAACAGTTAAAATAATTAAAAATAATCCCATAGCAACAAAACCATAGACATTTATTAAATCTATACAAACAGCCCAGGGAAATAAAAACGCTATTTCCAAATCAAAAATAATAAATAATATTCCAACAAAATAAAATCTAACATTAAATTTCATTCTAGAATCATCAAAAGGTTCAAAACCGCACTCATATTGGCTTAATTTTTCTTTATTATCATTTTTTGGAGATAAAATGCTAGCTAAAATAACAGGTATAATACCAAACATAAAACTAAATATAAAAAATATAAATACTGGAATATAAAGACCTACCACAATATATAACCTCCAA